>JAQSXN010000073.1 GCA_029256665.1 Paenibacillus sp. | reverse complement strand
GCGCTTGAAGCGGATGCCCATCCCGCGCAGCGTCTCGATAGCCGCAGCCGTCGCTTCTCCGATGGAAGCTACTTCTGGCTTAAAGAATCCGTCATGCTCTAGCAAGCCGACGACCATTCCCTTCACCTCTCGGCGCATGGCGGCGGTGAACATGGGCGAGGCGCCCGGCAGCGTGGAGGCGTCGCGGGCATCCTCCCCCGAAAGCGTCTCCATGACGATCGCGTTATCCTCCGCCGTGCGGGTGAACGCTCCGATATGGTCGAGGCTCCAGCTGGCGGTAAAGACGCCGTACCGGCTAATTCGTCCGAAAGTCGGCTTCATGCAAGTGAGGCCATTGTAGGCGGCCGGCCGTAGCAGCGAACCGAACGTTTGCGTACCGAGCGTGAACAGCGCCATCCCCGCGGCGACCGCCGCCGCCGAGCCCGAGCTGGACCCGCCTGGCGAACGCGACAGCAGCCAAGGGTTGCGCGTCGGCGGTTCGCCGCCTTGATAGGCGTATTCGGTCGTCGTCGTTTTGCCCAGCAGGATGGCGCCGGCCCGCTTAAGCCGTTCTACGACTGCCGCATCGTAATCGGGCACGTAGCCGCCGTTGACGTTCGATCCGCCCGAGGTGCGCATCCCCGCCGTGCAAATAATGTCTTTGACGCCATACGGAATGCCGTGCAGCGGACCCATCCATTCGCCTTTCATGATCAGCCTCTCGGCTTCCTTCGCCGCCCGCAGCGCGCCTTCGGCGTCGATCGTCACCCAAGCCTTGACGCCGGATTCCAGCCGTTCGATCCGGCGAAGGCAATCCCTCGTCAGCTCCACGGGCGATAGACGCCGCGCGGCGATCAGCCTGGCCGCTTCGGCAATCGTCAGCGCTTGTCCCGATATCGCGATCATGGCGTCCCCTCCTCCTTATGGATGGCATTGGGGCCGACGTGCTCGGATAACCGGAAGGAGCGCAGCAGGCGCAGCTCCTTCTCGAATGCCGCGCGTTCCTCCTTTGTTACGGGGCCGTCGCTGTACTTCTTCCTCTCCAGCGCCAGAAATTGTTCGTAGCTGATCTCTTGTTCCGTCGTCATGATGCCGGCGCCCCTTTCTCTCTATGGCATGAAGCTCGAATCTACCATTTCGGCATACGTCACGTCCTTGTCGAGGTTGCCGATGAAACGCTGCATATCGATTGCCGTCTGGAACGCGGACTCCGTCAGCGTGCCGTCCTGCGGGTATACGTTGCTGTCGATCATGCGCTGCACCGCGTTTTCCACCACCTCGGCCTCCAGGTTCGGGAATTCCTTCTTGGCGATTGCCTTCGTCCCGTCCGGATCGGCATGGATGAAGTCGAGCGCGGCCTCCAGCGATTTCACCATGCGGCGCACGAGCTCCGGCTGCTCCTTAATGACCTTGTCCGACGTGTTGAGCGTGGCGAACGCGAAGTCCGGATAATCCTTCGTGAAGTCGTAGACGATCTCCAGTCCCTGCACCAGTCCTTGATCCAGCTGCGGCTCGTACACGACGGCGATATCGGCCTTGCCCGCCAGCAGCGTGCCGAGCTCCGAGCCGTTCTGAACCTCGGTAATCGTGACGTCCTTGTCCAGATCGATGCCGTTGTCCGCGAACAGCTTGCGCAGCAGACTGTTGGAGCTCGTCGGCGCGATGCCGGTTACGATCGTTTTGCCTATGAAATCCTGGGGAGTCGCGATGTTCGTTCCCGCCTTGGCCACCGCCCACACCGGAGCGCTGCCGGAGAGAATGCTGACGGACTTCGCCTCGCCGCCCTTCGCTTTGGCGAAGGAGACGTGCTCCGGTCCGTGGAAGGAGAACGCGGATTCGCCGGACAATACGGAGGCCAGCGCCGCCGGTCCGCTGCCTGCCGCCGTGATCGTCGACAGCTCGATGCCGTTCTCGGCCAGGAACCCTTTTTCTTTGGCCACGTACAGCGGCAAGTACAGCAGGTTATGGTAAACCTCGGCGACCGCGATGACGTCCGTTTTGACCTCCGCGGCGCCACCGGCTTCCGCCTCGCTGCCTCCGCCGGACCCGGAAGTCGTCGTTCCGCCGTTATTGCCGCAAGCCGCCAGCACCATAGCTCCAATCAGCGCGATTCCCGTCATTTTTACGGCATGTCTCCATTTCATCATCAACCACTCCTAGTCTGTCTATTGGTTTCTATTGTCTTCCGGTCGGTCGGCTTATACCGACGGGCTTTGCGGCCCCTTTCCCTTGTTCTCGCTCCAAGGAAGCAAACGGGCTTCCAGCAGGCTGACGCAAGTGTACAGCAGCGCCGCGACGATCATCAGCGTAAACACGCCAACCCATACCGCCGGCAAATTAAAGAGGTTGCCCTCCACGAAGATCATATGTCCAAGCCCTTTGTCCGAGGAGATGAACTCCCCGCCGACCACCGATACGAGCGCCAGCCCGATATTGATGCGGAACGCCGAGATGATCCAAGGCAGCGACGACGGCACGATGATTTTCGTGAAAATCTGCGGCTTGCTCGCTCCGAAGGACTTCATCAGATTGATCTGCGAAGCGTCGATCTGGTGCGTGGCTTGATAGGCCGAGAGCAGCGCGACGATAAAGGTCGACACGGCGGCGAGCACCATCTTGGAGAAGATGCCCGAGCCGAACCAAATGATGATCATCGGCGCCAGCGCGATCTTCGGCACGCCGTTCAGCGCGACGACAAACGGATCGATCACGCGCGACACCGTTCTGGAGAACCAGAGCAGCAGACCCGCGAGCGAGCCGACCGCGCTGCCGATCGCAAACCCCGTAATGGTCGCCCTAACGGTTGCGTATGCGTCCTCCATGAGCTGCCCCGACGAAATCATCGATACGGCCATCTTGGCGATGGCGGTTGGCGATCCCAGCAGAAACGCATTGACGGCGCCGCTTCGCACCAAGATCTCCCATGCGCCGAGCACGCCGCCGATGATGGCCAGCCGCCATAACGCGATCTTCAGCCAATCCTTGACCGCCGCAGCTTGCCTCTTTCGGACGTACTCGTTCTTCTCCTTGGTCGCCGGCCGCGTTGCCGCCACCCCTGCCCCTCCAGTCGCGTTAGGCATTAGCCGACCCTCCCCATCTGAATGTCGAGCTCCGACCAGATCTCTTCGAAAAATCGCTTGAATTTGCCGTCGCCGCGCGCCTTCATCGCCGAGCCGTACTGGGCGGACAAGCCGATGTCGTACGTTCGTTTGACGTAGGTGGGTCGCTTGCTCATGACGAAGATCCGGTCCGATACGGAGATCGCTTCTTCGATATCGTGCGTGATAAGCACGCCCGTCTTGCCTTCATTGCGCAGGATGGTTAGAATTTCGTCCTCCAGCACGAGCCGCGTCTGGTAATCCAGCGCCGAGAACGGTTCGTCGAGCAAAATAATGTCCGGCTCCGTTACCAACGTCCGGATAAGCGCCACGCGCTGCCGCATGCCGCCGGACAAGGTAGAGGGGTACGCTCCGGCGAACGCGTCGAGATGATACCGTTCCAGGTAGCCCATCGCGATGTCGCGGCGCTCTTTTTTGCCAATGCCCTTCACTTCCAGCCCCAGCGTTACGTTATCGAGTATGGATCTCCAAGGAAGCAGCAAGTCCCGCTGCATCATATAGCCGACGTGGCCCGTCGATTGCCCGATTTCGTCGCCGCCGACGGTGATGCTGCCCGAGGTAGGCGCCAGCAATCCGGCGATAATGTTAAAAATCGTGCTTTTGCCGCAGCCGCTCGGCCCGACGATGCTGACGAACTCCCGCTCCCGGATGTCCATCGTGATGCCGTCCAGCACGGCGATCTCCCGTCCTTCGGCATTCACGAACGACTTGGTTACGTTCGATACGCTAATCGCGTTCGCGCTTGTGGTCATAGGATTCAACTCCTTTTCTCTAAGCTGTATGCCATGTAAGGAAATCTAACATTATTTATATTGTTATCTTAAACGGAAATCGTTTCTCTGTCATTAGCGCATGCGTATATAAAAACGAACGAAATTTAGCTCCTCCGTACAAATGCCTCCGATTTCAGCACATCCTCCATCGCGAACGCGATCCGGTAGCCGAACGCGCTCTGCGCGTCCTTCAGCTTGCGGCCCAGCAGCTTCTCCGCCTTATCCAGCCGATAGACGACGGTGTTGCGGTGCACGAACAGCGACTTGGCCGTGTCGATCAGATTGCAATGATTCTCGTAATAGGCGCGCAGCGTGCGCAAAATATCCGTCTGCTCCTGGTCTCCCTTGCCAAGCAGCTCCTTGAACGCCTCATTGTAGAAGCGCTCCAGCTCCTCGTGGGGCAGCATGCGCAGCAGCCGGCCGAAGTCCAAGCTGCGGTAGACGGACACGAAACGCCTGCGGTTCATGGCGATGCCGCCCTGCAAGGCCCGCACGGCTTCCTTGTAGGACAAACCCAGATCCAGCGCCGCCGCGAACGGGCTGCCGATGCCGAGCGAGTAGCTTAGCTTCTCGCCCTGCCAGATTTCATCCGCCATCCGCTCCAGCCTCTGCACCAGCGCCTTTTCGTTCCAATCGCCCCGTCCCTCGAACAACAGCAGGCCGAACATGTCGTTTTTGGCGAACATGACGAACTCGGCGTCCAGCCTGGCAAATTCCCGCTTCAAAATATGGTAGTGCCTGTCCCGCTCGGCGCTGACCCGCTCCGCGACGGCGTCGCCGCGAGACGATGGCCCCGTTGACTTCTTATGTCCGGCCGCGCCGCCGCTCTCCTCCGCGTCGGCGTCTTCTCTCGCCACGACCAGCATGGCGCGCCGATCCGGTCTGAGGCCGTATTTGGCCCCGCGGTACATCGCCTCTTGCTCCGTGCCGACGAAACCTTCGATGAGATCGGAGAAAAAATCGTTTTTGTACCGGCGGGAACGCTCCTTCACGGCATGGCGTTTGGTCAGTTCGAGACCGATCACGTGCGCGGCTTGCTCCAGGGCGAGCAGTTCCGGTCCTTGCAGCGGGTAATTGGACGCGAAGGCGAGCAAATAACCTTCGTGCCGATAGGTGAAAATGGGGTAACATTCCGCCTGTCTGTAGGAGGAGGCAATGGAGGGGATGCACAGCGAGACGGCCGAATCCGGCAGCGTATCGCCCGAGAGCGCTTGCGCGGCTTGCCCCGGGACGGAAACGTGCGCCGGGAGACGCAGCTCGTCCGTCATGGCGAGCTGCTCGTATTTGGCATCCAGCAGCAGGACGGGGCAGGAGAGGATCGAGGCGAGCGTATCGACGATGCCGGACAGTCCGTCCCCGCGCATCATCATATCCGCGAATTGTTTGTGAATCGTGAGCGCGTAGCGTAGCTCCTTGTTCTTGTTGTCGAGCAGCACGCCGATCGACTCCCGGAAAATATCGCCGAGCGTCGACTCGATCATCGACAGCTCCAGAATCGGGAAGCCGAGCCGGTCCGCCTCCTCCAATGCTGCCGGCGGGATGCGCAGCGAGAACCGCTGCGTCTTGATCGCCAGCGCCGCGCAGCCTTTGGCGTGCATGCCGCGTATGACGTCGATCAGCCCTTCGGGGCTGTCCTTCAGCACGTATCCGTTCGTGAGCAGCAAATCCCCGTGCTTCAGGAACACGACGATGTCCGGCGCGTCCATGATGTTGACCGACAGCACCTCGCGCGTCGCCGCCCCTTCCGCGCCGGCGAGGATGTGAGCTTTGTTCATAATCGTCGACCCGATCAACTCGTTTAGCAACAAAAAAATCACACCCCTCTGTATTCATGTTATAAAATCTAACATCAATGCAGAGGGGTGTAAAGAGCAATATTTGTATGAAAGCGCCTAAAAAGCAGTTATTTTTATACGGAGCGTATGACGGTGTCGAGTAGTCCATGCAGTCGATTTGAATTCTAGGGCTGTTCCGAGTTGCGCGGCAATATTTCTTAATCAGAATATAGTTTCAGTCTCGTGGCGCGCACCAAGCTCTTGGCCGCGAACGGCGCCACCCTGGCCATGAAAGGCAGCAACCTCGACCAGCCGGGATCGCGAAGCAAGTATTCCACGAACCGCCCCCAGCGAAGAGGCGCCGAAAACTCGCTTTCGATGGCTCGGGTGTACAGTCGCTGCCACTCCTTCATGGTTTCCTCGCCTCTCAAGAACGCATCTCCATGCTCTGCGCACAAATAAGCCGAGCGAAGCGCCATCGACATGCCGTCGCCGCATAACGGAGGAATGCGGGCGATGGCGTCGCCGATGAGCGGAATGCCGGCCCAAGGCTCCGGCCGAGCGCCGACGACGACCGGCGAGACGGCCGCCATGCTGCCTTGCAGCGGCTTGCCCCCTGCAAGTCTTCGAGCGAGCGCCTCGCTTCTGCCGCATGCCTCCTCCAGCATCCCTTTGACATCAGGTCGTTGCCGCGGAATATCCTCTTTCTCGAGAAAGGCGGCAACATTGAGTTTGCCTTCTTCAATGCCGTTAACGCCCGCGTAACCTCCGCGGAAGAAATAAAGCTCAACCGCGTTCGAGCGAGTTCGGCCATCTTCGGCGAAATGAGCTTTAATGCCGACGGCAGCTGCCGATGCGCCGGGCGCCGAAGAAACCGGCCATACGAAACGTCCATTCTCCTTCCCTTGATCCTCGCGCATGAACGGGAACCGCCTTGCTGCCCCGCCCGCTCCTCCGCCGATGGCGCCGACAACGACCCTGGCCCTCAATTCGGTCGACTCCCCCCGGACTCGATAACGCACGACGAATCCTTCGCCCTCTCTTCTCAATGCGGTGACCGTGGCGTGCATCATCAACACGGCTCCCGAGCGGGCCGCAGCGCAATGAAGCGCTTCATCCAAGCGGAATCGGCTGATGCCGAACGCCTTGCCCGGCAGCGCCAGCTCGATTGCGCCTCCGCTCTCCAATCTAATATGGATGCGCTCAATGGCTCGGGGGCCGAGCTCGGCGATCTCCTCGATAAGCCCCAGCTTTGACAGTATCGCGAGCGATTCCGGCGACAGGAACTCGCCGCAAACCTTATGCTTCGGAAAGCCGCTTCGGTCGAGCAACGCGACGTTCCATCCTCGCGACGCCATCGCCTTCGCCATGGCGCTTCCCGCTATGCCGGCGCCAAGCACGGCGATATCGTAGGTTCCGTCCCTCACCTCCCTCCGCTTCCCTTATGGTATAGCTTATGCCGGGAGGTTTGGGCTTCGGACAACACCACCGCATACCGAAATAACGGCCGCCACGATACTCTCATCTCGACCCCGCCTAACGACAAGCACAACTTCCTCCAGTCCGTTAATCGAAACCCTTTCGCAACGGATAAGGGTCCGTCGTTCCGGATATATGGATTGCGGGACAAGACGCGTGTTGCCAACCATACGGCGGTCCAAGCCAGCCAGTGCCGATGAATATCGTTTACGACAACCCCGAGTCGCGCCGCTTTCATCATGCGCGCAGTCGCCTCAACCAATCTCTCGCCGTCAAAATGATGCAAGAGCTGCGTGCCGGTCACGATATCGGCGCACTTCTCCGGCAACTCGAACAGATCTGCCTGCTCCACGCTCACGTTCGTTTCGTCCCGGTAATAGGCCCTCGCTTCGGCGCAAGCCTCTGGCGTAATATCCGCCGCCACGATGCGCAGCTCCACGTCCTGCTTTCTCGCCCATCGAAGCAGCCGGCGATTGACGTCGCCGGAGCCCGCTCCGATATCGAGGAGCGTCAGCCGAACCGGCTGTCCGCTCTCCCGCCAAAGACGTTTAACTCCGTAGAGCGTGGGGCCCGAGGCGCCGAACAATCGATTCAGTCGCCGCAGATGCGCCAGCGCTTCCCGGAGAGAAGGTCCGCCTTGCGTCAGATCGTCCATCAGCTCCGCCTTCCGCGCCCGATGCCGAAGCGCGTCAAGCATGGCCGTCACCGCTTCGCGCCGCTGCCAGCCCTTCGCGCCTCGCCATCCCTCCCGGAAGGACCGCGTCTGGCGCATAAGCGAACCGCAGCATTTCCGCGGCGACGCCCGGCCCGAACGCCAGGGCGACGCCCTCCCTTATTCGTTCCTCCCGGTCTCCCTCTTCCGATAGCCTTCTCTTCATCTCCTTCAGCACGAACAGAATCGTAACCGAGGACATGTTGCCGTAATGGCGCAGCACGTCCCTGCTCGGGGACGTTTGTTCGCCGCTCAGTCCGAACAGCTCCTGAAGCACGTCCACGATCCCCCGGCCTCCCGGATGAATGGCCCAAAGCTCCGGCCATGGCGCCCCATCCAGGAGCCGACGAACCTCGGGGGGAACATGCTCGCCGATTAACCTGGGAATCGACGTCGACAGATGAAGATCGAAGCCGCGGTTGCCTACCTCCCATACCATCTCGCCGTCGCTGTCCGGAAGCAGCGCCGTGCGTTCCTCCCCTAACAGGAAGCAGCCGCCTACTCCCGGCTTCGGCGTCCCAACGACGCAGGCGGAGGCGCCGTCGCCGAAGAAGGAGGCGCCGTACAGAGCTTCCTTGCCGGAGGAAGGCTGAATATGAAGCGTGCACAGTTCCACGCATACGATTAGCAAGCAGGCGCCGGGATAACCGGCCGCGAGCTGCTTTGCCAATCCGACCGCCTTCAGTCCTGCCGCGCAGCCAAGGAACGTAAGCGGAAGGCGGACGACGGTTCGGGATAGCCCGAGCTCCCGGACGAGCACCGTATCCATGCCGGGCAGGAACTGCCCCGTGCAGCTGACCGCGACGATATGCGTGACGTCTTCGGCCCGAATCTTCCCATCCTCCATGGCCTGCCTAGCCGCTTCCAAAGCAAGCGGCACGGATGCGCTCTTGTAGACGCCCATCCGTTCTTTAGTCGACGGGGCCTCCATTCCGTTACCGGTGGGGAAATACCGGCAAACACCGGCGTCTTCCAGCAAATTCGGTTCGCATGTATATCTCGTCTCAACGCCGCATTGCCTGAACAACCGCTTAGCCCACCGACCGGCATCTGCTTGTCCCGCAAGCGCAAGCGCCTCCGTCAGCCGTCTAGCCGTATCGTCCTGCTCCATCCGGAATGGCGGCACCGCCGTTCCCAGTCCAATGATTGCCGTTTCGCCTAACCGATTTTCCGTCATCATTTTAATCCCTCTCTTCCGACTAGCTGGCTTGTCCCGAATCTAGCCTTTTCATTACTCCAAGTCTATTAGAGAGGGTTTGCAAATATGTCCGATTGACTCCCGTACATCCATGGATCCCATACTCTTCCGGCTTTCATCGTTACAACCTCGACAAACGGAATAGCACCGAGGCTGCAAGAATATTCTTTCTTTCTCTGCAGCTTCGGTGCTATTCGCGAGCAAATCCGTAATCTTTTGTTATCTACAACTCCAGCTTCAACTCTCTCAAATATCGGTTCCCGGCTATTAACGAATGAACTCTTTTCGCCGTATCCGGCCTGCTTGGCGTCCCGCCCCTTCGCTTCAGAAACAACCATCGAAGGATCGCCAACGCTTCGAACGCGTCCAGCTCTTCCTCGTCCATGGGAAGTTCGGACAAGTACGCCGACCGGAAGGTCGCGGCGTAGCGGGTCACGTAAATTTTCTTAAGCACGTACGACCAGGCGAAGTCGTATCTGCGGTCCCCCCATTGCCCGTTCGTCCAGTCGATGACCGTGAGCCGGCTTCCTTCTTCCACGATGTTGTTCAAATGGTAATCGCCATGAATGATATTGTCGCTACGCATGCCCGCGACTGGAACAATGGCACGCAAGGCGATTTGGAGATCGTCGTACTCTCCGGCTTCGGCAAAAAAATAACCCATAAAGTCATGGGCAGGCACATCGATTTGCCCCATCGCCCGGTTGCCGAGCCGATGGATGGAGGCCAATAGTACCGCTAGCTCCGTCACCGAGGTTTTAGTTAGCTTGGCGACGGGCATTCCGTCCCAGCTCGTTAACAATACCGGATCATCATTCTCGTTCATTCCCCATCCGTAAGGCTTGGACACGGAGATGCCGCTCTCCGACAATACCCGAAGGAGACGGAATTGCCTCCCGACATCCGGCTTTGAGCTTTTGTTCCATACTTTAAGGACGAAGCTTCGGTTCGGCGAGCCGATCTTCAAGACTTGGGCTTCGAATCCTTGCTCCATCGCGGACGCGGAGTACGAAGCCTCCGCCGTCAGCAACTGATCGAGCGCCTCCGTTTTTTCAATCCATTTGACGCCATGAATCAAACCGTCCACCGCAGATCATCCTTTCGCCAAGATCGTCGACTATTTTCTATTATTCTACCACACAAGGTGAAACGGCTTTGGGCTTGTCGGCATTTCATAGAATCCGAATTCGTCAATCCATAGGCAAGCGCGGCGATGACGCCACATGGCCCGCCTGGCCTCCCCGCAAAACAATCGACGATGCGAGAAGTGCCAGCGCGGCGCATATCAAATACATAGAGGAATACGACGTAAGATCCGCGACCGGTCCCATGACGATGCCGCCCAGGGATACGCCGAGATCGGCCGTCGCGATGAACAACCCGATCAACACGTTGCGGTCAGCCTTGGGCAGCACAAAGCTCAAATATGTGGTCAAGGTGGGATACAGCAGAGCCTGCGCGACGCCCATCAACAACGCGCCGCCATAGAACAACACCGCGCCCGCATTGGATGCCAAACCGACGGCAGCCGATGCCGCGATCAACAGCAGCATCGTTCCGCCGATAAAGGGAGTGCTCCACCGCCCGTCCGAAGGGATGCGGGTACGGAGCAGGAAACGGGAAGCCACGACTACCGCTGCCTGAATCATAAGATAGACGGCGGCGCTGGCCCCCTTGATCTCGGGAGCGTAGAGGGGTACAAACGCCGTTACCGCTCCGAACACCAGCGAAGCTATCAGCATAAT
>JAQSXN010000072.1 GCA_029256665.1 Paenibacillus sp. | reverse complement strand
TGCTAGGCACCAGCAGCTTCTGGGAGGGCGTGGATATTCCGGGAGAGGCGCTTACCTGCCTCGCGATCGTACGGCTGCCGTTCCAGCCGCCCAATCATCCGTTGCAGGAAGCCAAGGCGGAGCTTCTGCAGCGGCAGAAACAAAATCCGTTCATGAAGCTGTCCATCCCCCAGGCCGTCATCCGATTTAAGCAAGGCTTTGGCAGGCTTGTCCGTACCTCGAAAGACAAAGGAATCGTCATTATTTACGACACCCGGATTATCGATGCCTATTACGGCAAACATTTTCTCTATTCGTTGCCCGGACCCAAGATCGAGACGATGTTCACGGATCAGATGGTCGCGAGAATGAGGGAATGGCTTTCGGAGGAAGAGGATGAACATGCAGGCGGAACGTCCGAAGATCTTGAGGCAACGAAGGAGGCAACTACGTGAAGCATGCAAAAATATCCGAAGCGGTCGTGCGCCGGCTTCCCATTTATCTGCAAGTATTAAACGAACTGAACAGCCGCGAAATTCAAACGGTTTCCTCGCAGGAGCTTGGCGTCAAGCTGGATCTCAATCCGGCCCAAATTCGCAAGGATCTCGCTTATTTCGGAGAATTCGGCCGCAAGGGAATCGGCTATGACGTCGTATATTTGATCGAGATTATCCGCCAGATTCTGAAAGTGAACCAAACGATCATGGTCGCGTTGGTCGGAGCGGGCAACTTGGGGCACGCGCTTTGCAATTACAACAAATATTCCAAAGACAATATGAAGATTACGGCCGTATTCGACGACCATCCCACCAAGATCGGCACCAACATCAACAATCTCGTCGTCCAGCCGATGAGCGAGCTGTCCGCGACGATCGCGGAGCAAAATATCCGGATCGGCATCATTACGGTGCCCGCGTTCGAAGCCCAAAACGTAGCCAATCAATTCGTGGCCGCCGGCGTCGAGGGCATATTGAATTTCGCGCCGGCCATCTTGCGCGTTCCCGACGAGGTTCGCATCCATCATGCCGATTTCACGAGAGAATTGTTAAGCTTGGCCTATTATTTGAATCATGAAGGAGAAGAATCGGATGAACCAGCTGTGGATTAGAAACGGACTGTTCGTGACCATGGACGACAAAGCTCCGGTCATCGAAGGCCATATGGTCGTAACGGACGATCAAATTACATATATCGGCGAACAAGAGCCGCAGAACCTTTCCGGCCAAGTCCAAAAGATGGACGGCAAAGGATTGGCGTTTATGCCGGGACTTATTAACGCGCATGGCCACGCGGCGATGTCGCTGCTTCGCGGCTATTCGGACGATCAGAACTTGCAGGTATGGCTGGAGCAAAAGATGTGGCCGATGGAAGGCCGTTACGTCGCTTCGGATACGAAGGCGGGAACCGCCCTTGCCATCGTCGAGATGCTGCGCTCCGGCACGACGACCTTCCTGGATATGTACGACCGGATGGACGAAGTGGCCAAAGTGACGGAGCAGTCCGGCATCCGCGGCATCCTTATGCGCGGCGCGATCGGTCTATGCTCGGAACAGGAACAACAAGCGAAGCTGGAGGAAGCGATCGCGTTCGCGCTCGAATGGAACGGCAAAGCCGACGGAAGAATAACGACGATGCTATCGCCGCATGCCCCGTATACATGTCCGCCTTCCTTTATCGAAAAGTTCGTGCAAGCGGCGCATGATCACTCATTAGCGCTTCATACGCATATGTCCGAAACGCTTCGCGAAGTCGAACAGAACGTGCGGGACTATGGCGTTCGACCGGCGGAGCATCTGCATAAGCTCGGATTCTTCTCGCGGCCGGCGTTGGTCGCCCATGCCGTACATCTGAACGACGAGGAAATCGCGATGCTTGCGCAATACGACGTCTCCGTCGCCCACAATCCCGTCAGCAACCTGAAGCTGGCAAGCGGAGTTGCCCGACTGCCTGAGATGCTGCAGGCCGGCATCAAGATCGCGCTCGGCACGGACAGCGCGGCGAGCAACAACAATTTGGATTTGTTCCAAGAGATAACCATGGCCGCCTTATTGCACAAGGGCGTTTCGGGTGACCCGACGGTCATCCCTGCTTACCAAGCGCTGAAGCTGGGCACTTCGTCCGGCGCCGCGGCAATCTGGAAATCCAAAGAAATCGGCATGTTGAAGTCCGGCATGAAAGCGGACATGATCGCGATCGACATCGATCAACCGCAGTTCTTCCCCCTTACGGATATCGTGTCCCATCTCGTGTATGCTGGCAACGGAAGGGACGTGCGGCATGTATGGGTGAACGGACGACAAGTCGTCGCGAACGGAGTCTGCACGATGCTTGACGAAGAAAAGATCCGCCGGGAGGCGCAAGCCAGCTTCGAGCGGCTGCTTAACGGCTAATGAGGGCGATCGAGAAAAGAAGGCGTTCCTTCATGACGCCGGTCAAGTGGCTGTGGATCGTATTGGCCGCGGTGGTCACCTGTCTAATCTGGTTAGGACTCTATTATAGGGATATCCAAATTCCGCATTGGGAGGCGGAAGGCGGGGCACGGGACAAAATCATCGCAAGCGGAGAGCTCGACACGGTGGAACGCATCCACAAACACGTATGGGACGATACCGTGTGGATCGGATTTGGCGCAAGCGGGGAAAACGAAACCAAATACGTGTTTTTGAAGAGCGACGAAACGACAATAAGCGTCGATGCGTCGAATGTGCTCCCTGACGACGAGCTGAAGGCAAAGTTCCGCGCAAGCAAGCCGGACGCGAAGCTGATTCGCCTGCAGCCAGGCATGTTCTTGGGTTCGCCCGCTTGGGAAGCGTATTACGAATCGAGCTTAGACGGCGTTTCGTATCAATATTACGATTTCTATAGCTTTGATGACGAAGGCAAGCTGCTGGAGACGTATCTGCTTCCCGGTTAAAATACAAATACGCGTTGACGAAAAGGGACCTCGTTGGTCCCTTTTCCTATTTTTACACCCTAAATTGTATGGCTTTCTATGATATACTATCGTATAGCGAAGTTGATATACTCAAATGACTAAATAAATATATTGGAGGGGTTTCGGACGATGAGAAAACCACGCGTATTGCCGCTCGCGATTACCGTAGTTGCCACCGCGGCGTTGTTATTCGGCGGATTTGCGCTTTATAAGCAGTTTGCCGTCGCAGCACCGCTCGCAGAGAAGCTGGAAGCTATGCCTGGCGTTGTCGAAGCTTCCAAGCCCGATGTCGGGCAAAAGGATCTGCAAGTAAAGCTGCGGCTGTCGCCCGACGCCAGCCTTCGGGAAACATACGGGGAAGCGGCTAAACAAGCCGCCGAATCCGCGGGGAACCGCAAAGTGACGATACAGGTCGAAAGCGATTCGAACGAAACGTTGGAGCAGCTTTGGTATAGCGCCATGTTCGACGTGGCTGAAGCCATGGAGACAAAAACGTATTCCGATATTCCGGAAGCGATGAAAGAGACGGCCGAGACGGCCGAAGGCGTAACCACGGTAACGGAGATGGACGAGAACAACGTTTATATTACGATTAGATCGGAGCAAGAAGGAGCGGCCAAGTACGTCGTGCTGCCGCGTATCGCGAACCGATTGGAGGTGTGGTAATGCGCAAATACGGACTAGAAATGGGAATAGGCATTGTTATCGTAGCGCTCGTATTCCTGCAGACGTTGGGCATTAACGTGCTGCCTTTCGTCATGTTGGCCGCCATTGCGGGCGGCGTCTTCTACGTATCCAGGGGAAAAGGGAAGCTGACCGCCATGTCCAGCGGCGGCGGGCGGAAGACCGTTAAACCTTCGTCGTTCACGTTCGACCAGATCGGCGGACAAGAACGAGCCAAACAAGAGCTGATCGAGGCGCTCGACTTCCTGGTCAAGAAGGAACAAATCGAGAAGCTGGGCATCCGTCCGTTAAAGGGCATCCTGCTCGCGGGGCCTCCGGGAACGGGCAAGACGCTGCTCGCCAAAGCTGCCGCGCAGTATACCGATTCCGTCTATATGGCGGCATCCGGCAGCGAATTCGTCGAAATGTATGTTGGCGTCGGCGCCGGCCGAATTCGCGATTTGTTCAAAGAAGCGCGCGCAAAGGCAAAAAAAGAAAAAAAATCGAGCGCCGTTATATTCATTGATGAAATCGAGGTTATCGGGGGCAAGCGCGACGGCGGCCAGCACCGCGAATATGACCAGACCTTGAATCAGCTATTGACGGAGATGGACGGCATCCATTCCAATGAATCGCCGCGAATCTTGATCATTGCCGCAACCAACCGGAAGGAAATGCTGGACAGCGCCTTGCTGCGCCCCGGACGTTTCGACCGTCACATCGGCGTCGAGCTGCCGGACAAAAAAGGCCGGCTGCATATTCTTCGCATTCATGCCGCCAATAAGCCGATCGACGCAGCCGTCGATTTGACCGGCATTGCGGAGCAGACGTACAGCTTCTCCGGCGCGCAGCTGGAGTCGGTCATGAACGAAGCCGCGATTTATGCCATGCGCGACAACGCGGACACGTTGACTTCCGGCCATCTTCACATGGCGATCGATAAAGTGATGCTGGGCGAAAAAACGGATAAGGAAACATCCGCGGAGGAGCGAAAGAGAGTCGCTCTGCATGAGCTTGGGCATGCCATCATGGCGGAGCTTGTAAGGCCGGGCAGCGTATCGCAGGTCGCGTTGTCGCCGCGCGGAGGCGCGCTCGGCTTTGTTCGCCACCAACCGCAGCAGGATCAGTATCTGTATACGACGGGATTTCTGCACGGCCAGATCATGATCGCGCTCGGAGGCGCGGCCGCCGAGGAAATGTTCTACGGCGAACGCAGCACGGGCTCCCGCGGCGACTTCGACCAAGCGGTCGGCATCGTTAAGACGCTCGTGGAGTCCGGCCTGACGGACGCCGGCATTATCGACAGTTCCATGATGACGCCGGATAAGTGGAGCAAGATTACGACCGACATCCTGGATTCGCTTATGGCAAAGACAAAAGAGATGCTGGATTCGCGCCGCGGAGTGTTCGATCACGCGCTGCAAACGCTGCTTGACGAAGAGAACGTGGGCGGAGACGAGTTCAGAGCGCTGCTTTCCAGCTATAACGCGGCATAACGATTATTACAATTTGGAGGCGAACCTAGCGTTCGCCTTCTTTTTTGACTGAAATTAGTTATAATAAAAGAGAATGATCAACCTAGAAGGAGCAATTGCATCGCATGATTAAGAAAGTTGGCGTTATTGGAATCGGAACGATGGGTCAAGGCATCGCGGAGATGTTGGCCGCTAAGGGCCTCGACGTGCTCGTCATGGAGCAATCGGCGGAACGATTGGCCTATGGGCTACAGATGATCGAGATCAGTCTGGACAAGCAGATCGAGAAGTGGGCGCTTACCGGCGCCGAGAAAAAGCTGATCCTGTCGAGAGTGAAGTCGGCGACCGCTTACGACGAGCTGTCGGATTGCGAGCTGGTCATCGAGACGATTACGGAGGATCTGGATGCCAAAAAAGAAGTGTTCCGCAAGCTGGACGCCATATGCGGCGAAGGAACGATACTGGCAAGCAACACGTCGACGCTCAGCTTGACCGAGCTGGCAAGCGTGACGGCCATTCCGCAGCGCGTCATCGGCCTTCATTTCATATATCCCGTATTCAAAATCGATCTCGTGGAGATCGTCCGCGGTCTCAAAACGTCGGAAGAGACGTTCTCACGGACCAAATATTTCGTAGAGGAGGTCATCCAGAAAAAGGGCGTCATGGTATTCGAATCGCCGGGCTTCGTGACGACTCGTTTGATCTGTTTGTTTATCAACGAAGCGCTCCACGTGCTGGAGGAAGGCGTAGCTTCGGCGGCCGACATCGATAGCGCGATGCGAATCGGGTATTCGTTCCAGCACGGTCGCTTCGAGATGGCGGACCGCTTCGGCTTGGATTCCGTGCTGGCCGCGCTCGAACGTATGTTCCGCGAATACGGCGAACTGAAGTACCGTCCGTCCATCGTGCTCAAGAAGATGGTTCGCGGCGGACATCTCGGCGTGAAGTCGGGCGTCGGATTTTTCCACTACGATAAGGACGGAGATCGACTTTCATGAAGGTACTCGTAATTAACGCCGGCAGCTCTTCATTGAAATACCAGCTTTATAATATGACGGACGAATCGGTGCTGGCAAGCGGCCGCGTGGAGAGAATCGGCATGGATTCCTCGATCGTGACCCACGAGCCTGCCGGAAAGCCGGAGGCGCGCGACGTCAGCGAAATTCTCGATCACGTGACGGCGGTCAAACGGGTCATCGACATGCTGATCCATCCGGCGCACGGCGTGCTCTCCTCCATGGACGAGATCGACGCGGTCGGTCACCGAATCGTGCATGGCGGCGAGGCGTTCAAGCATTCCGTCATCGTTACGCCCGAAGTGAAAGCGGAGATCAAACGATTGTTCGATCTTGCGCCGCTCCACAATCCCGCGCACATGATGGGCATCAACGCGGTAGACGCGAATATGCCGGGCGTTCCTCAGGTCGTCGTGTTCGACACGGCGTTCCATCAGACGATGCCGGAGACGTCGTACCTCTACCCGATACCGAAAGTGCTGTACCGCAGGCATAAGATCCGTCGGTACGGCTTCCACGGAACGTCCCATTCCTACGTCAGCGAAGCCGCGGCGCGTTACTTGAACAAGCCGCTGGAATCGCTCAAGCTGGTAACTTGCCATATCGGCAACGGCGCCAGCTGCGCCGCGATCATGGACGGCAAGACGCTGGATACCAGCATGGGGATGACGCCGCTGGAGGGATTGAGGATGGGAACGCGCAGCGGAGACATCGATCCGGCAATCGTACCTTTCGTCATGAACAAGGAAGAGCTGACGCTGAACGAAGTCAACTCCATGCTGAACAAGCATAGCGGCATGCAGGCGATATCTGGGCTTAGCAGCGACATGCGGGAAGTCGAAGAGGCGATGTCGGAAGGCGATGCCAACGCGAAGCTGGCATTCGACATGTACGTCTACCGGCTCAAAAAATATATCGGCGCGTACGCCGCCGCGATGAACGGCATCGACGTGTTGCTGTTTACGGCAGGCGTAGGCGAAAATTCGGCTACGCTGCGAAAGGCGGTATGCGACGGCATCACGTTTCTTGGGATCGAGCTGGACGACGCGCTTAACGCCGAACGAAAGAAGACGGCGCGCGACATCTCGACGCCGGACTCCAGGGTCAAAGTGCTCGTCGTGCCGACGAACGAAGAATTGTTGATCGCCAGAGATACATACAAGCTGGCTATGAAATAGATCGTTCGAAAACTGATGCCGCCCCGGTCGGGGGCGGCGTCAGCCATTTCAAGTTGAAGGTCAGGGACAATGGCGAGAGGAGTGAATCAACATGAGCGACGAGCTCTGGAAGGCATACGCGCACGGGTGGTCCGCGTCGATGGCGGAGGGCGGCGTGTTCCTGCCGCATGTGCTGCTCCGCACCGCGGGAGGCTTGGGGCTGAAGGATAGCGATGTGTTATTGCTGCTGCATCTCATGTCGTACGCGCAAGGCGATCAGATGGATTTCCCGACGATGGAGCAACTGGCCGAGCGGACGGGAACGACGCCTCGAACCGTTAGCGAGCGGATCAGCCGGCTGATCAAGGACGGATTCTTGACCATCGACGACTATGTCGACGGGGACACGGGCATGCAGGCGGAACGGTACAACTGGACGGGATGGCTGATGAAAGCCTCGGAAAAAGCGGCGGAAGAAAAGAGAACGTCCAAGAAGGCGGAACGGCAAGCTCCTCCGTCCCGCGCGAAGGCGCCGTCGTCCGATCTGTTCTCGACCTTCGAGCAGGAGTTCGGCCGCCTGCTGTCGCCGTACGAATGCGAGACGATTAGCGGCTGGCTCGATCAAGACCGTTACACGGAAGAGATCATCTTGTTCGCGCTCAAAGAAGCGGTGTTCGCGGGCAAACTTAATCTCCGGTATATCGATCGTATTCTAATCGAATGGGCGCGCAACCGCATCACCAACGCCGACGAAGCGCGAGCGCGCAACGACCGATTCTACGGAGGGCGCAATTGACCAAATAGAAACGCAAAACAACCCGGATCCGCGCAGACCTCGAAGTCCGCGCCGGATACCGGGTTTGTTAAATATAAGAAAGTAAAAGTTTTCTCTATTCTGAGCCTATAAATCTAGGAATGTAACGCGCTGCGGCGCCAAGGACGGCGTCAGCCGTTTCACCTTGGTCGTTCGCGAGTTTAGTCGCGGCGTCCGTTCTTCAGCAGCTCCCAGCGGTAGACGTATTCGAATAGGAATTCGAACGCCTCCAGATGGCGTTTCGCTTCGAACGCGTTGGCGCCCCAAGCGTAAATGCCGTGCTTGCGGAGCAATATGCCCGGAATGCGATCCGTCAGACGTTCCGTAATCTCGGGTACGATGGACGGGATATGGGCGAAGTTGGACACGATCGGAATGTCGATATGCGCTTCCTCGTCCCAAATGTTAAATCCTTTGATCAGCTCCACGCCGTCTACCGGCACCGACTTGCGGTCCCAGAAATATTCGGAAATGACGCTATTGAAGACGGTGTGCACGTGGAAGATGGCTCCCGCGCCGGTCAGGCGATAAATCTCGCAATGGATGAGCGTCTCCGCGGATGGTTTGAGCGACGTGGATTCGCATGGTTTGCCGTCCTGATCGACGAACAAATAATCCTCCGGCGTGTGAACGGTTTTGTCTTTGCCGCTGGCCGTAATGGCAAATTGGAATTGCTCCGGCGAATAGTCGCCGACGCGCACGGATAAATTGCCGCTAGTGCCGGGGAACCAGCCGCGCGAGGCGAACAGCTCCTTGACTTCGCGAAGCTCCGCGAGCGCGCTTTGTTTTTGTTCCGTGCGAACGGATGAGAAGGTCATGTCGTTAGGATCCTTTCTGCTCCGCCCTCATGGCGGAGATAATATCGTGAAACGTCTCGAACTTCGTGTGGGCAAGTCCGAGCTCCTCGCATTTGACGGTCAGGTGGGAACGGGAATACACGACGTCTGCCAGCTTGGCGCCTTCGAAGTCCGTCACGCTGTCCCCAATGATGATTCGCTCGTAGTCGTCCGAAGAGAACCGGCGCATGATCGTCGTCTTGCACATGCCGCAATCGTTCGCGCAATGGCCGTCGCATGGGTTAGGCCACAAAATCTCGATCCGATCGCCGCCGAAGTCGCTTCCGTTGCAATAAATATGATCGCGCGGAATATCGAACGACTCCAAAATGGGATAGACAAAAAAGTCGATGCCGCCGCTCGTGACGTAGAAGTCGATGTCGTTATCCTTGCAATAAGCCAGGAATTCGGGAAAACCGCTGCGGATTCTCGCGTTCGAAATGCCGAAATCGACGACTGCGCGTTCGAGCGTCGAAGGGAGGAGGCGGAACAATTGTCCAACGCCTTCCTTGACCGAAATTTCGGTCGCGATCGTCCGCGTCGCGATGTCTTCCCAGCCTGCGGGATTAAAATGTTTGATGATGGCGATGATATTGTCGTTTTCGGTGATCGTGCCGTCAAAGTCGCAGAACACGATGCGTTTCTTGGTTGTCGTTTCTTTTGTCATGCTTCTCTGATCCCCCATGCTTCGATGGCTGACGCAAGCGCTTCATGGCCTGGCTGCGCAGCGGCTTGCCGCAACGGCGTCCCCGCGAGGGTAGCCGCGATCGCCTGACGGAAGGCTTGTCCGCCCGCCGCCGTTCCCATCGGATGCCCATGGATGCCGCCTCCCGCGTTCACGACGACATCGGTGCCGAAGTCTTGCAAGATAAGCGGGACGAGTCCGGGGTGAATGCCGGCAGACGGCACAGGGAACGAGGCTTTGAGCCCGTGGAGCGGCTGCAGCAGCGCCTCCTTTACGGCCAGGTTTTCGGCCTTCGGCATGACGACGGAGCCGTACGGCGAAGGGAACAGCGCGAGATCGGCGCCCGCCAGCCTCATGAGCTTGCCTAGCAGCAAGGACGCCGAGATGCCGTAATGCGGCGACGGGTACATGGCGCCAGCCATGGCCGGATGCGCGGCGATCGGCACGCTGATGCCGGAGTCGCTGCTAAGCTCGTGCAGCGCGTCGTAGCCGTATGCCAGCACGTTAAAGAGCAAGGCGTTGGCGCCGGCGGCGATCGCTTTGCGCGCGTTCGCGGCAAGCTGGGAGGTCGGTCCCGTCAAGTTGACGGCGTAAAGCAGCTTTTGGCCCGTCTCCTCCGACGCTTGCCGCGCGGCTTCCATGCACGTCTCCACGCGCTTCTCCAGCGGAGTGAGCGGATTCTCGAACAATATTTCGTCGTCCTTGATCAGGTCGACGCCTCCGAGCGCTTGTTTGTAGAATTGGTCGCGCAAGCCGCCGAGGTCGTGGCCGACGACCGACTTGAAGATGCTCATCAGCAGCGGACGCTCTTGTACGCCCAAGTAATCGCGAATGCCTTGAAGACCAAATTTCGGTCCCGGGAACGCGGAAGCGAACCCTTCGGAGAAGTCCAGATCGATCAGCTTGATCCGGCCGTCCATGGAAAGTTTGCCGAACACCGTAACGAGCAGGGCAGGGATATCGCGGCTAAAGTTGATGTCGGGATAGGCGATGCGGATGTCCGCGTATCGCTCGCCTTGAGCCGCGTTCGCAGGCTCATAAGCTTCGACGGAAAGCACTTTGCCCAGATGTTTTTCCATTTGGGCCTTTTGGGCCTCGGGCAGCTCCGTCCAACTGCCGACCGTCAGGCCGACCGCGATGGACGCCGCTTTTTTGTTGAAATCGGCTTTGTCGTCGTAGGAACGGTAAGTCGCGATGCACATGCTCATTCCGTGATGCTCCTCTCGATGGCGGCGCCGATCTCGCCCGCGCGCTCCGCGGAACGTTTGGCCCC
>JAQSXN010000071.1 GCA_029256665.1 Paenibacillus sp. | reverse complement strand
ATCAAAGATTTGATTTCTAGCAGTCGTTCGACGTCGTTAAACGAGAACAACCGTTGATTGCCAGCGGTTCTGGCAGGCACGATCAATTCGTGCTGCTCGTAATAACGGATTTGCCTGGCCGTCAAGTCGGTCAGCTTCATTACAATGCCGATCGGGAATAAGGCCATATTTCTGCGTATTTCATCTGCCACGTCGCATCAACCTTCCAGTCGCTCATTTATAGCTTCATTGTATCCTTGCGCTACAAATGTGTCAAGTTATGTAAGGTTTAATCACAATAAATCCGCTGCTGACCAGCTTGTCCAAAGCGGTTAACACGCCGTACTTCGCATGTCCGTACGTAAGCCCGCCTTGCATGTACGCAATATACGGTTCCCGGATCGGCGCGTCCGCGGAAAGTTCCAGGCTGCCCCCTTGCATAAAGGTTCCAGCAGCCATAATAACGGGATTGTCGTAACCCGGCATATCCCATGGTTCCGGCACGGCATGCGCATCCACCGCCGCGGCTTGCTGAATGCCCTGAACGAACGCGATCAACGGTTCGGCTTGACCGAAACGAACGGCCTGGATAAGATCCGTTCTGGATTCGTTCCAAGCAGGTTTGGTTTCGAAGCCCAGCTTCTCGAACATTGCCGCGGCAAGTATGCTTCCTTTGATGGCCTGTCCCACCATATGGGGAGACAAGAATAGACCTTGGAATATCGATCGCAATGTCCCTAACATCGCCCCGACGTCGCCTCCGATGCCCGGCGCCGTCAGACGGTATGAAGCCGCCTCCACCAACTCTCGCTTCCCGGCTATGTATCCGCCGGTTTCGGCTATGCCCCCGCCCGGATTTTTGATCAGCGAACCCGCGATCAGATCCGCCCCTACCTCGGTTGGCTCCAGAAGCTCCGTAAATTCGCCATAACAGTTGTCGACAAAAACGATCAAGTCCTCGCGCAACGTTTTCACCCGGCTAACGATCTCCCCGATCTCCGCAACGGAGAAAGAGGCGCGCCAAGCATACCCTCTCGAACGCTGGACCCCGATGACTTTGGTCCGAGTCGTGATGGCTGCTTCGATGGCCCGCCAGTCCAGACCGCCTTCCGGCAGGAGATCCACCTCGCGATATTCGATTCCGAAATCGGCGAGCGAACCGGTGCCGTCTCCCTTCTTGCCAATAACCTTATGTAGCGTGTCGTAGGGCTTGCCCGTGACGTACAACAATTCGTCCCCAGGACGAAGAACGCCGAATAAGGCGCAACTAATCGTATGCGTGCCGGAAGCGAAGTGGGGCCGTACGAGCGCAGCTTCCGCTCCCATCGCATCGGCGTAGACGAGGTCCAGCACCTCGCGTCCTCTATCGTTGTAGCCATAGCCGGTCGAGCCCGCAAAGTGAAAATCGCTCACGCCGTTACGTTTGAACGCCTCAATAACTTTCCACTGATTGCTTTCCGCTATCCGATCCGTCCGCTTAAATGCTTCTGCCGCTTCTTCTTCGGCCAGCTCGGCCAAAGCGATTAATGGTTCCCATCGTTGATTTCTGTCTAGCTGCTCGCTCATTGCTCTATCTGTCTCCCTTACGTCATGCCCTGCCCGTCGCGGCGGGCTTCCTCATAATTTCAAGTCTTCCGGACGAATCGTCATTAATTCGCCTTTGGCCGGTATCGAATTGGAATACTGCCCGATAAGCCGGACCGCCTGATGGCGTATCGCTTTCTCGATCGTATTGCGCACGAACCTGGCGTTGCTGAACGAAAACATTTCATTTTGTTTCTCCTGCATCAAATGCTGCCGCAGCTTAAAAACGGTTTGCGGGAGCATGATATAATCCCGTTCTTTGACCATAAGCTCTCCGATCTGCAAGAGCTGGTCGACCGAATAATCCGGGAATTCGATCTGGATCGGAAATCGCGACGGCAAGCCCGGATTCGTCATCAAGAACTGCTCCGTTTCCAGCGGATACCCGGCTAGAATCAAAATAAAGCCGTTCCGATGATCCTCCATCGCCTTGACTAGCGTATCGATTGCTTCTTTCCCGAAGTCCTTTTCCCCGCCGCGGGCTAGACTGTAAGCCTCATCGATAAACAACACGCCGCCAAGCGCCTTGCGTACCAAATCCCTGGTTTTCTGCGCCGTATGACCGATATATTCGCCGACAAGATCGGCGCGCTCCACTTCGATAAGATGCCCTTTGGTAAGGACGCCCATCTTCTGGAACAGCTTGGCGATAATTCTAGCGATCGTCGTCTTGCCCGTGCCGGGGTTCCCTTTGAAAATCATATGATAGACTTGCGAACCGCCGAATAAGCCCGCTTCGGTGCGCATCCGGCTAATGTATAACAACGCGTATATCTCGTATACCAGCTGCTTGACGTTCTCCATCCCGATCATGGGCTCGAGTTCCTTCTGAATGTCGGCGTAGTGATCGACGGCCGGCAGCGGCTTGACGCTGGGCAACGGTTCGGCTTCCAACGCTTGCGCCGATGCGGCGATCGCCGTTTCATGGCTTCTGAGCACCACGTTGATCTGGCGGGAAGGTCTGGCCGAGCCGTTGCCTGGTCCCGATATGACGTGTCCGTTCATCTGTCGCATCACCTGTCCTTTGTACGGAAGCTGTGGCGATTAATACCGCATTACAAGCTTATTCTCTCTTAAGGCGGCATATTAGCAGATTCACGGCAAACTACTCGGGAGAGAGAATCCCGATCCGGTACAGCGCGTAATCCAGCTTCCACTTCGTATATGCCAGCACCTCCCGGGAATCGTTGTAAAACTGGTTAAGCACCAGCGACTTCACTCCCGCAACGAGCACGGGATCAAATCCCGCGAATGCGGCCATTTCTTGCGCGCGTGGAGCATGATAGTCATGTGTAATGACTAGATAACTGCTTACCCCGTTTGATTCTCCGAGACGCCGGCTGAACATTAGATTCTGGTAGGTGCTCGTCGATTCCATCTCCAGCAGCAGCTTGTCTTCCGGCATTCCTTTGTCGGTCAAATAATTGCGCATGCCCTCCGCTTCGGACAAGGTCGACGACAATCCGCCATGCCCGCCGGACAAGATGAGCACATCGACGGACCCGGCCTTGTACAATTCATAAGCGTAATTTAGTCTTTCCTTCAGGGCCGGGCTCGGCTTATCGCTCCATAGCGCCGCTCCGAGCACGATGCCTGCGTCGGCGTGCATCCCTGCTTTGAATGAGGAAGGATGATTGTTAATATACCATGCAACGTAACCGCACCAAACGATTAATGCTGCCAACATTACGACGAAGAGACGAAACAGGAGCAGCCACGGCCGCCTGGAAGACTTTCTCCGGCGCGTGCTGCTCCTCCGCTGCTTGACGGCCATCATGATTCGCTTAGCTCCCCCGTTCGCTCCAAGAGACTCTTGCGATGCTTAAGGCTTAGAGTGAAATATCGGAATCTGCCGTTGCGGATGCTCGATAGCAGCCTTCCCGCCGTCTTGCGCGCGAGCGCCGCGTCCTTGCCCGACACCGCGCCTTGCCTTAGCGCATCCTCCAGCTCGTCTTCGTCCATCAAATAAACTTCGCCGCTCGGCAGTACGACAACATCGAGGTACAGGTCGTCGAACCATGGAACCTGTTGATCGGTTAATCCTTGCGTCTTGCACACGTCGATATACCATTGCACGACGCGGCCCTTGTCATCGAACATCGTGGTTACGACAAAATGCTCGCCCTTAGGAAAGTGCTGCATCCATAAGTAACCTCGGTCTGCCAGGCAGAGCCTCCGTCCGTTGTATTCCTTCCAGAGAGGCTCGCGCAGCTCGTGGATCCGGTAGAAGGTGACGAGCCCTCTAAATTCGTCTCCGTCAAGCGCCAAGCAAGAGTAGCTTCTTCGCAGTATTCGGCGCCAGTTCGCGCGATCGGAAAATTTTCTCTTCATACGGAACGTACCTTTCCGTTCATTTAGGAATGACGTCCGCCGCACTATTCGGGACGGCCCCCGTGTTCGCAAAGAACACTCCTATAGTGAAAGATTACCATAACTTAACGTCCATCTCCAGCGCGGGGGCAAAATAAACCAAGCTTTCCCAAGCCGATGCGCACTTAAAGGCTATTCCAAATCGTTTAATCGGCAGGAAAAAGCGGCTCCTGCAGGGTCTGCACCCGCAATAGCCGCTTGTTTTCTTTAACCCTCTACGATGGTCACGCCGACAATGGTCACATCCTCGACGGGAACTCCGTTTTGTACCGGCGTGCTCGCGATCTTCTTGATCACGTCCATGCCCGATACCACATTGCCGAAAATCGTATAATTGGGCTGCCGGTTAAGATTCGACGCTTCCGGTCCCGTGCAGATAAAAAACTGGCTGCTGCCGGAATCCGGCGTGCCGGTATTAAACATCGCGACGACGCCTTCCTTGTAAGTAGACTCCGTGTCCAGCTCGTCCGGAATGCGGTATCCCGCATTGCCGGTGCCATTGCCTTCGGGATCTCCGGTCTGAATCATAAACGACTCGATAATGGAATGGAACTTTAAGCCTTCGTAGAAACCTTCATTCGCCAGAAATACGAAGTTGTTCACCGTCACCGGCGCTTTTTTGGTCAGCAATCGGATTTCGAAGCTTCCTTTCGTCGTCTCGATAACCGCTTTGTAGCCTTTATTAAGGTCAATCGACATTTCCGGCATCTTGCTCCAGCTGATCGCCTTCGGTTTGCCGTCTTGCCCTTGCGCCGAAAGCTCGGAGTTGCCGGATCCGCAGCCCGTCGATACAACCATAATGCCAAGCAGCACGACGGCCGCTATTTGAAGCCTCTTCAATCGCATGAACATATCTACCACCTATTCCGCGGCGAAGAGGCACTTACGTTCCCTCGGTTGTCGGCTCTCCAGCCGCCTCTCCGCCTTGATTGGGATCCGTTGTCGGCGTTGTTGAAGGCATCTCACCGCCGTCGGAACCTGGGTCTTCCGTTCCGCCGTTCCCGTTCCCGTTGCCATTCCCATTTTCGTTCCCGTTGCCGTTCCCGTTGCCATTCCCATTGCCGTTTCCGTTGTCCGGCGTAGGCGTAACTTCTGGATCCGGCGTATCCGTCGGGACGGGTTCCATCGGAACGTCCGGCGTTCCCAAATCCACTTCGGGCACTTCGATGCGGACCTTCTCGGACGGTTCGCTCGTCAAATTGCTTTTCGTATCGTGGGCTACGACGTAATAGTCGTACGTCATGCCCGGGAAGATGCTCATATCCGTAACGCCTGTATTGTCGCGGGTATCGAAGAGCTGGTATTCCGTTTCGTTCAATTCCTTGCGGAATATCTGATACGTGACATCAGGCTCCGGGCTTGCATCCCAGCTAAGTTCGACCTTGATTTCCTCCGGGTTGTACGTCGCCGCGAAGTTCGCGATCTTGGCCGGCGCTTTCGCTTCCTCGGTGCCGCCCGTCGGCTTGTCGAAACTTCCTTTGGCGACGCCTTTGATGGCCGGCTTCATCACCTTCGCGAACAGTGTGGCAGCCTGTGAACCGCCTTTGTGCAGGAAGTGCTTCATATCCGTCTTATCGTATCCCATCCAGACGGCCGCTGTCCACTCCGGCGTATATCCCACGAACCAGGCATCCTTGATTCCGTCACCGGAATAACCTTTAATGCCGTGCTGCGTCGTACCCGTTTTGCCGGCGACCGGAGGATCGATCGCGGCGCTTCTGCCCGTGCCGCCCTTCTCGACGACGGACAACATCATGTCGGTCAAATACCTAGCCGTCTGTGACGACATCAGTTGTTCGGCTTGCGGCTGCTTGTAGTCGTAATTATAATTTTTGCCTTCGATTTTTGTAATGGTATGCGGATCGACGGACTTGCCGTCGTTCGCCATCACGCTATATGCCGTCGCCATCTGAAGCGGGGATGCGCCCTTGGTCAGACCGCCGAGCGCAAGCGCGAGGTTCATATCGTCAGGCTCCAGCTCCAGGCCAAGCTTCTTGGCGAATGCGGCGCCGTTTTTCACGCCGATTTCGTTCAGCATCCATACGGCCGCGAGATTGCGCGAATCCTTGATCGCTTGTTTCATCGATACCGGAGTCGCTCCCCATCGATCGGTCGGACAATAGTTCGAGAAACATTTTTGATCGTTGTCAAGCTCGGTCCACGGGAAGTAATCTCCGCTCTCCAGGGCGGGACCGTACGATACGATCGGCTTGATCGCGGAGCCCGGCTGACGGTACTTGGTCACCCGGTTCCAGCCCTTCTTGACGTAGTCGCGGCCGCCGGCCAAAGCCTGAATCTCGCCGTTCCTATGGTCGATGATGATCATGGAGCCTTGCACGATCTGATCGTCGACGCTTTGCTCGAAGTTATCGTCGTTATCGAATTGCTGATCAACCGACTTCTGAGCCTGCTGGTTCAGCGTCGTATAAATGCGAAGGCCGCTCACCCGCAGCTCTTCTTCGGACAGTTTGGTCACTTCCATTGCTTCTTCGATGACGTAATCGACGAACGCCGGGTACGAACCGGATTTGAATTGCTCTTGATGCTCCGGCGCCTCATATACGACCGCCTTCGCTTCGTCCATCTGTTCTTTCGTAATTTTGTCCTGTTGGTACATCAGCTGGAGCACAACCGCCCGGCGATTCATCGAATCCTCCGGATTGTTGATGGGATTGTAGCGATTCGGCGCTTTCGGCATGGCCGCTAGGGTAGCCGCCTGCCAAAGCTCCAGATCCTGCAGCTCCACGTCAAAATAATAATCCGCCGCCGCCTTGACGCCGTGTACCCCTTTGCCGAAGTATATCCGGTTCAAGTACATCGTGAGAATCTCTTCTTTGGTCATTTGCTGCTCCAAGGCGACCGCGATGGACGCTTCCGTCGCTTTGCGGAAAAACGTTTTGTCCGCGGAAAGAAACACGTTCTTGGCAAGCTGCTGCGTGATCGTGCTGCCGCCTTCGACGGCGCTTCGCGCGATGATGTCCTTGACGACTGCTCGTCCGATGGCGATAAAATCGAGTCCAGAATGGTTGTAGAAGCGCTCATCTTCCGTCGCGACGATCGCGTTCAACATGTTTTCCGGAATTTCCGAATATTCGGCGACTTCGCGATGATCCATGACGTCATAGAGGCGGGATATTTCTTCGCCTTTGGCGTCGTATATGATCGAGGCTTCGCCGAATTCCAGCTTGCTGCCATGCTCTTCGAGCAGTCTTTCGCCGTTAAGAATAATAAACAAATAACCGATGACCCCGCATACGATTCCAATGACGACCGTAAAGAACACGCCGTAAAACCAAGCGCGGCCGGATATTTTTTTGCGCCGCTTCCCTTTGGACGTTTTCGCCCTCGTTTTCTTTTGTTCAGCCATGGTGGTTCCCTCCTGCACTCCCTGAATTCTCTCTACGCAATTATAGAATGGACTTTTGACGGCCTTTTGAAACGACAAGAGCAACCCATGTGAGCGGGTTGCCCTTGCATGCCGCTATCTAGTTTAACGTGCCGTTCTATAAGAAAGTTTCATGCGAATTCGCGAACTAGACCTCGGACTGGGAGTTGTCCTGCTGCATCAGCGATACGTTGCGTTGCGGAACGAAGGTCGAAATGGCATGCTTGTACACCATTTGCTGCCTGCCTTCGCTGTCGATAATAATCGTAAAATTGTCGAACGCTTTAATAACGCCGCGAATTTGGAATCCGTTCATCAGAAATACGGTAACCGGAATATTATCTTTGCGCAACTGATTCAGGAACGTATCTTGAATATTGATCGATTTGTTCATTGGACGTTACCCCCGTCTATGGAAGATTGGTTAGTATGATATTCAAGATGATCATGAAACTTTCCTGCTATTATAGCATGAATCGCTGCTAAATTGTTGTGAAAATTTTCTCCTGAGTCGAACCAATGGATATCCTTCATATGCCGAAACCACGATAATTGCCGTTTGGCGAACCTTCTCGTATCCCGTTTAAGCCGCTCCACGGCAGCGTCGTAAGAGCATTGGCCGCGCAAATAATTGGCGAGCTCCTTATAGCCGAGCGCCTGCATCGGAACCGCGTGCGGCGGAAGCTCTCGCTCCAGCAGCCGCTTCACTTCTTCTGCCAGACCTTGGCCCAGCATCTCGTCGATCCGGGCTTCGATTCGGCGGTACAAGACCGCCCGGTCCATCGACAAACCGATAATACAAAGTTCGTAAGGCGATTCTTTTTTCTGTCCCGCCTGCTGCTCCGAAAAAGTCTGACCCGTCAGATGGTACACTTCTAGCGCTCGTATGACGCGCCGCAAATCATTGGGATGCAGACGGTTCGCCGCTTCCGGATCAACCTCCGCGAGTTTGGCATGCAGCGCTTCCGCTCCATGTTCGGATGCATAAGCCTCCTGCTCCGCCCGAAATGCTTCATCCGACCCATTATCCGCAAACTGGTAGTCGTAACACAACGATTCGATATAAAGCCCCGTCCCGCCCACGATAAAAGGCAGCTTTCCCCTCGCGGCTATCTCCTTGATCGCGGCGCGGGCTCCCGCTTGAAAATCGGCGGCCGAATACGGCTCCTCCGGATCGCAAATATCGATGAGATGATGCGGGATGCCTTCCCGCTCCGCAAGCGGCAATTTTGCGGTGCCGATGTCCATTCCGCGGTAGACTTGCATGGAATCGCCGGATATGATTTCCGCGTTCCACTCTTTTGCCAGCGTCAGGCTGAGCGCCGTCTTGCCGACGGCCGTCGGTCCGATCAGCACGAGCAGCGGCTGGCGCTTCTGATCCGGCGATGCCGCTCGGCGCCGCCCGGCCCCGTTTTCCTCAGTCAACTTGTATCACTCCATATGCGATTTTCGACGTATTGACATGTCTCTTCCCGAACCCGAGACGACCGAATTCGCCGCTTCCTTGATGTTCTTTCATCATGACCGTCCTTCTTGCCACCCTTTTCGCCTGTTCCACGACTTCCAAAGTTAAAGCCTCCATATTCGCGAGGGACCGAAACGCTCCGATCGCCGACGATTCGAGAATCGGCTGCCTGAACATGGGGTCGAAATAGACGATATCGGCGCTATTGTCCGGCTGCTCCGCCAGATAACGCCCATGTTCGCCGCATGTCAGCTCAATGCGTCTCATCGCGGCGTCGACATCCGGAAGGCCGGAGTCGTAGACCGCCAAACCTTCGCGCACGACGGCGCACAGAATCGGCTCGCTCTCGAGCGCGATGACCGTGCCTGAAGCGCCAACCGCGTAAGAGAAAACGAGCGAGTCCGCGGCCATGCCGGCCGTGCAGTCGATAACGGTATCGCCGGGCCGGCAGCCGGATAACTCGATCATGGGATCGGTCTCTCCTTTGCGCAGGCGCTTGACTCTAACGAATGCCATGCTGGGATGAAAATAAAGCGGCGGCGACTCGTCGCCGTCGTAGAACCTGATCTCGCCATCGGTAACGATGATCGCTCTTCGATCCCCGCTGCTTGCGAGCAGCTTGCTTATCGAAGACCGCCGACGCGGAGCGTACGTAGCGGACAGCTCCGCCGCCAGACCTTTGGCTTGCTCGATCGTGCGCGCCGTCGGGGACGGCGCCGTCGTTACGATCATGACATCACCCTTTTGAACATTTTTTCTAGCTGGTACGTGGAGAGATGGACGATAATCGGCCTTCCGTGCGGACAAGTATAGGGCTGGACGCATCTAGACAGCCGCGCCAGCAAAGCGTCCCCTTCTTCGCGGGACAGACGGTCGTTCGCTTTGATCGAAGCTTTGCAAGAGCACATGATCGCGGCTTTCTCGCGCAGCTTCGTAATATTGATCGACTTGCGCTCCTCGATCAGCAGCTCCGCCATCTCCTCCAGCAGCGCCTGCTCCTCGCCTTGCGGAAACCACTCCGGATAGGAGCGGACGAGGAAGGTCTGCGCGCCGAACGGCTCGACTTCGACGCCGGCTTCGGCGAACAGACCGATGCATTCGCGCAGTTGCGACGCCTCGCCTGCCGTAAATTCCAGCGTCAATGGCACGATAAGTCCTTGGCTTGCAGCTATAGGATTCCCAAATTTATGAAGATAATATTCATAATTGATCCGCTCGTGCGCGGCATGCTGGTCGATTAGATAGAGACCGTCGTCCGATTGCGCCACGATATAGGTGCCGTGATGCTGCCCGATCCAGTGCAGCTCGGGGAAACTCGGTTTTCCCGGCGTGCTCGGCGAAGGGGCTTCATCCGCAGCGGCTTGCCGCTCGGGTTCGGCGGGCGGCTCAGGAAGTAGCTCTTCCGTTATTGGTGACGACGGTTCGTTAGGCGGTTTGTTAGGCTGCTGTTGAGGCATTTCATCTATCGTTTCCGAACCATGTTCGTATGTTGACTTAGACTTCGCCTCATTCTCGGTTTCGGATTCCAATTGTTGCAAGGAAGCCGCCGTTTCGCGAACCGCGGAAGTGTGCCCGAGCGATTCGTTCGGCCTGGCGTACAACCGCTCCGTTGCGTCCCTCGGCACGTACGCGGACTCGCGGTCGTTCCATGCGCGCGCAGACGGCGAACGATCATAGCTGCCGCTCCGTTGCGCGGACGAAACGCCACCTGAACCATTGGCGTTTGCGTTAGAGACGCGGCCCGTTTCGGGCTTCGCATTGCCGTGGTTGGACCCGCCTGCGTCGCCGGAATTCGTAGACGCGGCCGAATGATCGACAATCGGTTCCGGTGACGAGCCTGACGTCTCGCCCTTGCTTGCCGCGTTAGGCTCCCGGTCCGAGATCAATGCAGGCGGCTCCGGGCGCGGATGCGTCCTTCGCTCCTCCTCCAACCGGTCCGCGATATGGAACGAAATCGCGTCTTGCACGTACGTTGGTCCCGACCGTTCGCGTTTCCCTGCCGAAGATGGCCCCGGGATGTGGCGCAGTCCGCCAAGCGCCGACTTGACGGCGCGTTCGATCAGCGAGCGTAGTTCCGTTTCCTTGCTGAAACGG
>JAQSXN010000070.1 GCA_029256665.1 Paenibacillus sp. | reverse complement strand
GCTTCATTCCGAGAGTTTAAGTAGGGAGAAAAACATATACTTTGCTATCATTTTAAAAGAGGGAGATGGTTGCCTATCTCCCTCTTCGTACGTCTGCCCCTAAAAGGCTTCGACATCCGTGTCTGCTTGTTAATTTTGCGCCAATTGCTCCTGAATCAGCTTATTCGCGAGCTCTTCCGCATTGCGGAGCGCCGTATTGACATCGAGTTTGCCCATCGCGATTTGCCGGACGGCATCCTGGTCCAAAGCATCCTCGATAACAAGCTCGTCGAATTGCGTAAGCACGCGGGAAGGAGCCGGCTTTCCGTAGAATAGCGCTTCGATGTTCTTTTCGCTTGCGAACGGATAGTCGGCGAATGCCGCATCGCGAACCGATTGCGTCGTAAGCGGCGTAATCATGCCTTTCTTGGAGATAATCGTCTGATATTCTTCCGAGATCAAATATTTGAGCACTTGCATGGCAACATCCTGGTTTTTCGAAAGAGCCGAGATGCCTACATAAGTAGCATATGGCTGCGTGTTCACCTCAGGCATATCCTTGAAGGTCGGAACGGCTGCAATGTCCCAGTCCATGGCGAGCGAAGTATCGGCGGACGACATCCAGCCGGATGTGTAGACATACATGCCGACTAAGAATTCCTTGTTGAAATCCTTGTGCGCGAGCCACTCTTCGCTCGCTCGTTTTTGCAAGCCGGGATCCCGAGTGAAGTTGTAGAAAATATTTTCGAAGATGAATTTCCATTGGTCGTTGTTGACGGTCGCCTTATTCGTCTCCGGATCGATAAAGCCGGCCGAATTTTGAGCGACGCGGAGATAGTGCTTCGGCGACATCCACAAACCGATATACTGCTTGCCGCCTTCGTTGCGGGTAATTTGTTTGGACAGCTCCAGCGCTTCATCCCAAGTCATGCCGTCCCAAGGGTACTTCACGCCGAACCGGTCGAAGATGCCTTTGTTGTAATACATAACGAATTTGTTGTCGGTGATCGGCAGCAAATTTACGTTTCCGTCGATTTTGACCGGCTCCAGATAAGCCGGCTCGATCGTGCTGATATCGACGGCATGCTTCTCGAGCAACGGGGTGAGATCAAGCGCCATTTTGGCCGGCACGTAGTCTTCCCTCAACTCGCCGGCCGACGACAGGAACATGTCGATTTCCGTGCCGGATGCGATAACCTGCTCCAATTTCTGCTCGTCCGTCTGGTTGATGTAGGTAATGTTGATATTCGGAAATTTTTGCTTGATATATTGGTTGTAACGCTCTTCGAATTGTTCTTGACCCATCAAGCCGAACCAAGTCAGATCGGCTTTCAGATCCTCCGGATTGCCGGTGCCGGCGTCGGTGCCTTCAGGCGCAGCCGACTCGGAAGGCGTGTTGCTCGCGCTCTGCGAGGGCTCCGCATTGTTTCCGGAATTGCTCGCGCAAGCCGACACGACAGTTAGAATCATAACCAAGGATACCATCATCGAAACCATTTTCCGCACCATAATAATCATTACCTCCCTTTATATTCAACCATTGTTTTGCATCCCTTACATTGTAAGCGTTGTCTATTTTGCTATAATAAACCCCCCGTTATCCTCCTTTCAAATGAACGGCGTTATGCGTTTTCCTGCTGTTGACAACACTTATTATATAGACAATTCCGCTGCCAATCTTAGGGGGAAACTGCTTTTCTATAGGGGAATACGATGCATTTGAACAAGGGCTCGCCTCCATGCCGTCGCATGTCTGGCGAGCCCTATTCCGTGCTTTCCGCATCGTGTGGAGCGCCGAATGTAGCATAAAATTACGCTAAATCGAGCCGGCAGTGGCACGTGACCTTATTTTAAATATTTTTCGAAAATCGTCCGCGTTTCGTTGAGCCCCACCTTTTCCAGATCGCTCAGATAGCCGTTCCATGCTTCGTCGCTGCCGATATCGATCATGCCCATAATCGCTTTCGTAGCGAACTGGTAAGCAACATCCTCGAGGGCGCTGACCGTCGTGCCCACCGTTTCCTGCTCCTCGTCAGTTAGCGGAGCGTTCTTCGGCGTCACGTTATAGTTCGGGGCAAATTCCTTCATCGCTTCCTGCTTCTTCAAATATCCGGCATCGGACTTCATGAAATCGGCGCTTTGGCTCAGCCACCAATCGAAGCCGTGCTGCTCCGCCACCTTCTGACGGTCGAGCCCTTCCTTGTATTTCAGCGTCCCGCCTTCGTTTACGTAAGTGACGTTGTCCAGGCCCGCCTGGTGGAACAGCTGCCCTTCCGCCGTGGCGCCCCATTCGACATATTCGATTAGGCGGTCCAGCTTCTCCGGCTCGTCGGCAAGCTTGCTGCTGAAGACCGGACCGAACAACGAGAAGTTAAGCGGCTTAAATTCCAGCGCGGGCTGCTCCGAGGCGCTTGGCAGCGTGCGCGCGAATTCCCACTGCCCGCCCGGAATGTCCGTTAAAGCGTAATCCGGGTCGACCGTATGACTCGCGTATTGGAAGTCCAGCAGCACCTTGCCCGTGAGGCGCTTCGCTTTCCATTGATCCTGCGTCAACGTCGCGAACTCCTTCTCGACAAGCCCTTCCTTATATAGCTTGGCAATAAAGGTCAGCATGTCGCGATGCTTGGTCGACGCCAGGTTCCATACGACCTTGCCGCCCTCGTCCGGATCGTTCCAGAAACCGCGCGTGTTGCTGTTTTGCGGATTGCGGAACGCCTGGCGGAAGCCGTTCATCAGGTTTTTGACTCCGCCGTTTTCCGTACCGCCGCGAACGCCGATCGGCACGGAATCGGGATAAGCTTCCTTCAGCTTTTTCACTGACTCGTACAGCTCATCCATCGTGGCCGGGAACGATGCGATGCCGGCCTTGTCGAACGCATCCTTGCGGTAAATCCACGTCATCGGGTCGCTGCTCGCCACGCTCGGCAGCATATAGAGCTTGCCGTTGCTGCTGCCGTAAGACAGAAGCAGCTCCCAGTCCTCGTCGGAAAACAACTTGCGGTAGTTTGGCAGCCTGTCGATATAATCGCCGATCGGCAGCAAGTAACCGGACGACGCCCATTTTTTCACGCTTGTCGGGCTGTTCATGTTCGGGATAAAATCGGGATAATCGCCGGATGCGAACATCACGTTATACTTCTCGATGCCCGCCGTCAGTGGGATGGATTCAAAATCCCATTGCATGCCGAACCGTTTTTCGACCTCTTCGACGTAGTCGTTCGGTATTTCGTTCGGCGGATATTTGGGCATGCTCGCAACCGAAATCTTCACCGTCGCGTCCTCTCCCGACGTTCCGCCGTCAGACGTCTTTTCAGTCCCCTGATTCGGATCGTTTGCGTTTCCGTTATTTGCCTGGCTGCAGCCCGTCGCCGCGACCACCGTCGCAATCGCGAGCAGCGCCACTTTCCATTTCCCTTTTTCCATGTTCTTTCATCCCCCTCATCATAAAATTCAAGGCAATCCCGCGTTTCCTGATCATGCATGACCGGCCGATTTAACGCTGCCGCTTCACCTCCTTCTAATCATGTCAGCCCTTCAGCGAGCCGATCATGATCCCTTTGACGAAATACTTCTGGATAAACGGATAAATTATCAGCATCGGGACGATCGATACAACCAGCGTCGCGTACTGAACGCTTTCGGGCGTGAGCTTGGTGCTCATATCCTCGGCCAAGGCGGCATTCCCCTGCGAGGCCAGCTGCTCGGCCATCGTGCTCTGCAGGACGATCTCCCGCAAAATCAGCTGTAGCGGATAATTGTCATAGCTCCGCATGTACAGCATGGCGGAAAAATAAGAATTCCAGTGGGAAACGCCATAGAACAAGGCGATCGTAACGACGCCGGCCATCGACAGCGGAAGCACGATGCGGACTAGCGTCTGCAGCTCGCCGCAGCCGTCGAGCTTGGCGGCTTCTTCGAGCTCCTGCGGAAAGTTTTTGAAAAACGAAATCATAATAATCAGCCACCAGGAGCTGATCAGCACGGGCACGGTGAGCGCCCAGACCGAATCCATCATGCCCAGCGTTTTAATCAGCAGAAACTGCGGCACGATTCCCCCGGTGAAAAACATCGGCAGAACCGACAGCATCAGGAAAAACGGGCGGAACAGCAAATCCTTTTTGGACAGCGTATAGGCGGTTATCGTCGTGAACAGCACGTTAAGCACCGTGCCGATTGCCGTAATGACGACAGAATTCAGAAACGAACGGGGGATGTGGGCATTTTCGAACAAAATCGTGAAGTACGCGTCTAGGCTGAAGTCCTCGGGCCATAAACCGACCCTTCCCCTCATAATTTGTTCCGGATTGCTAAACGAAATCGAAACGACGTGCATCAGCGGCAGCAGCGTGATCAACAGAACGAGAACCATGACGGCATGTACGGTAACATCCAGCATTTTCGATCCGATGGAGTCGTCTTTTACCATAAGCTTTCATCCGCCGCCTTTCTTGCCAGGTAGTTGGCCGTTACGAGGAAGATGACGTTAACGATGGCGTTGAACAAATCGACGGCCGCGCCGAAGCTGAAATCCAGCTCGACCAGTCCCCTGCGATAGACGAAGGTGGAAAACACGTCCGCCGTCTCGTAGGTTAACGAGTTGTACATCAAAATGATCTTTTCCGAGCCTACGCTCAGCACGCCGGACATATTGAGAATAAGCGTAATGACCACGACCGGCTTGATGGCCGGCAGCGTAATATGCCACATTTGGCGAAGCCGTGAAGCGCCGTCTATGACCGCCGACTCGTACTGCTCGGCATCGACCTTCGACAATGCCGCCAAGTAGATGACCGCGCCCATGCCCATCGACGTCCAGATGCCCGAGCTGACGAACAGAAAGCGGAACCAGCTTGCATCGGCGAAGAAATAGACCGGCTCCAGGCCGAGCTTGGCGAGCATGATATTGACGATGCCGGTGCTTGGAGACAGCACCATCTTCATCATGCCGATTACAGCTACGACGGACAGGAAGTATGGCAAATAGCTGATCGTCTGGACAAAGCTTTTGTAATGCTTCTTCCGGATTTCGTTAAGGAGCAGGGCGAACAGGATCGGTATCGGAAAACCGAACAGCAGCGAGAACAGTCCTAGCAAAAAGGTGTTCCGCAACAGCGTCAGGAAATACGGTCCGTTAATGAACGCTTTGAAATGATCCAGCCCGTATTCGCCGGCCCAGGGAGCTAGGAGCACCGATTCCAGAAAGCTCTGCCCTTCCTGCATGCGGAAATCCTTGAAAGCGATCAGGATTCCGTAAATCGGAACGTAATGAAAGACTAGAAAGTAAGCGATTGCAGGAATGAAGAGCAGCAGCAGCATCCTTTGTTTTTTGGCTTTCCGCCTTATTTCCGCGAACGTACCGGCACGTTTGGCCGCCGCTTGATTCATAAGCGTTCCTCCCCCTTGCGAATACTCGGTCTGCGCACGCCGCCGATGCGATGATATCAGGCCGTCAGAATTGGCAGCGCTCTCACAATAAAACCATACATCGCCCGGCTCTAAACGGTAAAGGAACACTTCATTCGCGGCACACCTTGCTTTCGAAGGGGAGGAAACGCCGGATTTTATGCGCTTTTTCGGAGACGGACACACCTCTAGTGCGAGTTCAAAAAGTCCGGTTTTCAGCACCGAGAAGATAGAATGAAGGTAGAAACTGAGGAGCGGAGCGTAGTGGAAGCTACGTGAGCACCGGAAGTTTCGCCTGAATTCAATATTCGACGTCGAGTACGCTTCCTGAATTACTTCGTGATCAAAAGCGGACTTTTTGAACAACTTCTATTTTTCGGAGCACGCAATCGTTTCGTTGCGGTAAGAAGTCGGCTGTACGCCGAGCGCCCGCTTGAACGCCCTGCGGAATGATTTGTCGCTGTTATACCCGACCCGGATCGCAATGTCTCCGATCGGCAGCGTCTGCTCCTTAAGCAGCCGACATGCTTCGTCCAGCCGCAGCCGCTCCAAATATTCGGAGAAGGTTACGCCTAGCTGCTCCTTCAGGAAGATAGACACATAGCTTTCGGATTGCTTGAATTCGCCGGCCAGCATGCCGAGGCTGAGATTGCTGTCCTTATAGTTCTCGCCGATGTAGGCCTTCATCCCTTCGAGCATGTCCTCGAACTTCGAGTTCTTCTGCCGCTTGATCCGCACGCAGACCGCGAGCAGCTGTTTCGAGACGCGCGCAAAGCTGTACTCCTCCGCCGCGCCGGGCTCCGGCCCGCTCTGCCCGTCCAGCATCGTCTCGTCGTCGCCGGACAAATAGTCGAGCTGCCCGCTTAGTTTTTGAAGCGTGCCTTGCATTTCCGCGATCAGCTGTTTTTTGCGCCGCGGGCTTAGCTGCCGGACCCCGATATTTTGCGTTTCGATATGCTCCAGCAGCCTTCCCAGCACCACGTCGTCTCCCGCTCTGACCGCATTCATAAGCTTCAGCTCCAGATCCGGCGGATAATAATAATGGCTGGAATGCCGGCTGATGCAATCGTAGCGCGCCAGCTTCTGGGCGGCGTCCGGATCCTCGTGCTCCAGCGCCTGACATGCCTCGCTGTACGAGCTCCATGCGTCCATGACGCGATGGTACGCCTGTCCGACGCCGATGGAGGTCATGAGGGCAAGCTCGTCCAGGAAGATTTCCTGCAGCTGCCGAAGCTGCGCGACCCTCCGCTCGAACACCTCCCCGTCCGGTCCGCGGAAGGAGAACACGACGGCGAGCTTCTCGCCTTTCAGGTCATGGACGAACGTCCCCTCTCCAAGCTCATGCAGCAGCAGGCGCTTCATCCGCGCTTTGCCCGCCGTTATCTCTTCCTCCGGCATGTACCCGGCATGCTGAATCCGGATGACGGCAACCGCGACGTTGTCCCAAATAACGGCTACTTCCGCCTGCGCGAGATGGGCGCGCATGTCCCCTTCATGGTTGAAGCCGCTCTTGAGCAGCTTCTCGAAGAAGGCGGCTTGCAGGAGCGGAAGCTGCTGCTTCATGGTCAAGCTCATGCTTCTATTGTTCGTAATGATTTCATGCACGGCCATCTGAATGACCTCCATCGCGGATGCCCGCTTGCCCGTCTCCCCGGCGGCAAAATCCTTGATCGAATCGAGCAGCTCCGCGATCGGTTTGCTGTTTCGGTAAGCGAGCAACAATGCTGCCGCGCACCCGAAGGCCATGACCGCCAGGACGATGGTCCAGTTGATCCGCTTGATGTACTCGGCTTTGGCAAATACGCTGTTCGCCGGAAGTCCGGCCACATACGTCCATCCGCTGCCCGCGGATTGCACGGACGTGATGAACATGTCCTTCCCGTTCATGCGGACCTGCGAATCCCTCCCTGCTTCGGCGATTACGGGCTCGATCCGCTCCCCGCCCGCCGAAGCGGATACAATCATCTCCGCTTTTTCGTTCAGAATATACGCGAACGCGCCTTCCTCCGATAGCAGCCTGTGGAACATTCGCGCGATCGCGCTTTCCTTGATCAGGATGACGACGGCGCCGTCGGTCCGCATGTTCATGCCCGCCGGCAACGGACTGACATACGCCACGTAATCCTCCGTCGTCCTTCCGTCATTAACGCTCGCAAGCGGCAAGTAGCGGTTCATCCGCTCGCCGGCGATAGTTTCCTCCAGCCACCGGCCGAACGGGACATCGCCGATCTTCAGCGGCTGAGCGTCCAGCTTGTCGATCCGGTTCGCGGAAATGACGGCTTCGCTTTTCTCCAGGTAGACAAACAGATCGGAGAAGAGCTGGTTCGTCGACAGCATGTTCAATTCGTTCTTCTGCAGCTGGGAGAACTTGTACACCGCCTGCGGCGGCCATGAAGCATCGGCGGTAATCATCGCATTAAGCAGCTCCGAATCCAGCGACAGCTGGGACACGATATCGCGGATTTCCGTCAGCAGCCGGTTCAGCGCCTCCTCGCTCTGCTCCAGCACCGCCAGATTCAGCTCCGCCGCGTCCTCGCGCACGACCTGAACCGTCTCGTAGTAGGCATAGGCGCCTACGAGCAGCGGAATTAGCAGAATGAGCACATAGGACAATAAAAATTTGCCGAACAGCTTTCGCTTGCCGTTAAATTCGAATGCCCGTTTCCGTTCCATCAGTCATCGCTCCTTTGAAGCCATAATCGCCCGCAAACGCAAACGGCTGACGCCGCCTTAGGCAGCATCAGCTCGTATGGGTTGACCATCCGCTACTTCCACGTTAGGGGAACGTTTCCAGGCCTGTCCCGCAGCGCTTCCGCAAGATGCAGCAGCGCAAGCGGAAGCGGATCGTCGGTCAAAATCCGTTCCTCCGAAGAAAACGCGCCGTTATCGGCAACTTTCGCAAGCAGTTGCTCTCCCGTCTGCCGGGCATAGGATAAAAACCTGCGGTCGTCCGTCGCCTTATACAGCTCCAACAAGCCGTACAACAGACGGTAATCGGCGTTGTCCTCCTTCTGCTCCCAAGCGCGGACTCCGTCCCCGCTTGGTTGGCCGATATCTCCCGCGCCCATCCCATCGGCGATGGATTTCGCCATCTCCCATAGAAACGGATCGCGCGAATGCCGGTAGCCGGCCGCGTACATCCAGAAATAATCCGGACCCGCGGGGATTGCCCGAAACACCCTTCCTTTCGGCCCGAAGTACCCGTCGCGATCCAGCGCCAGCCCTTCGATCTTGTACCCGTCGGTCAGCATCGGGACAAAGCTGTTGTCGGAGCGTCGGTATGCGATTTTCCCCCAAGCCGCCATTTCCTCGCAGGCCCACCGGATGAAGCATGCCGCCGCTTCCCCCGCTTGTTCGCCGATCGCCAGCATGCAGCGCTGGACGACGGGCCGCGGCTTGAAGAGCGTCCCTTCATAGACGGCATGGCCTTCCGGAATAAGCGGCGCCAGCTGATACTGCGCCCGGTCGCCCTTTACCGCCGGGCCGTTGCACCAAGAAGTTGCGGATTGGCTGAATTGGTAGCCGCTGATCCCAACGCCGGGCTGTCTCGTATCCACGTAACGGCGCGCCAGCCGTTGCGACCATACCAGCGGCTCTTTCTCGCCCGACAGCTTCGCCAGCATCGCCGCCGCGTAATACAGATCGCTGCCGGCGTTGACGAACGTCAGTCCGCGTCCCCAGAAGAAGACGTCCCCGCCCTTGTATTCATGCTCCCATAATCGTCCGGGCGGCGTGCCGTACGGTCCGTGGCGGTTGAAATCCAGGCGCGACCAATCCAGGATATGCGCATTCCACATCGCTTCGATATAACGTTTTGTTCCTTCCGGATCCGCCTCCCACATCAGTTCGTAATCCGGATAATGAAATTTCAGCTCGTGCACCTTCGATTTCTCCCCGGCGTACTCGATCGATTGTTTCTCTACGTTGTAGGCGGTATGGCCTCCCCACAAGAGCAGCCCGCTGTTATCCGACTGGCTATTCAGGAGGAATCGGTTGACCGCGAGCGCGCGTTCTTCGTACGCCGGATTGCCCGTCAGCCGGGTAAGGCCGCGCAGCAGCTTGAGCCAGCGCTGCTGGCTTGCGGGGCTCGCGAGCAGCGCTTCGCGGTTCACATGATCCGGATCGTAAATGACAGGCGACAGCGAGCGCGAATCGAGCGCGTTGACAAACAATGGAGTTTCGCCGGTTGGATCCGCAGCATGCTTCAGCAGAAGGCCGGCGTGCCTTTCTACGAGCCCGATCAGCCCGTCCGCCGCTTCCGAGTCGGTTTTCACAGGACCATCTCCACCTCCGTCATTTCGTACAGCCAATCGAGCAGCGTACGCTCTTCGTTTTGCGGATCGAATTCCCGGTCGGACAGATTCTGATGCAGCTCAATGACGCCAAGAATCAAGAACGCCCCTTTGCCGTAACGAAGCGTATGCCGGCCTGCCTCGTAAGGCAAGGCATGGACATGGACGGAAGGATAGGCGAACAGGCGTATGCCTCTGCGAATCACCGGATCCAGTCCGAACGTATATTGGTCGACGGCAGCTACTCCGCCAGGCTTCAACCATTGGTCGTCCTGGGAATTGAAGCATCCTACCAAAATCAGGGAAGGCTCCTCCAGCTCCACGTCGAGCTGAATTTCTTCGTGCGCCGCCCGCAGCTGGCTGTACCTTATTCCCGTCAAGCCGTACAACTCCTCCGCGCAGCTTATAATCGGAATGTCGCCATCGGTAAAGACGCGGGCGCCTTTCTCGATCCGGTACTGCTCGGCGTCTTCGCTCAGCAGCGTATAGCTTGCCTGGCGATAACGCCGATAGGAAACGGCCGGCGCCTGAACTAAGGCGGCCGGCATCTTGCCAGCCCTCAGCTCGCCGATCCGCTGCCGGAAAACCGCAAGCTCCCGTTCGAACATGGGCAGGCAGTCTCTCCAATGATAGATCGCTGCCCCATCGCGGAACGGAATTTTGCGATGCAGCGTCTGCATGCCGTTTGCGAACACGTACTGCTTCTCCGTCGTTTCCGTCAGCTTGCGGTATGCGGCTACGCTTTTGTCCAACCATTCGGCCGCTTCCTCCAGCAGCGACACCCGCTCGGCGTATTTGCCAAAGGCCGTATGCTTATACATGAACACAAGCAGCGCGGCTCTCACCTTGTACGTATACATATTCGTCATTGCCTTGATCGCGTCAATATCGGCAGCGAAACGTTCGAACTCGGCTTTATTTTTTTGCACGGTCATTCGGGCCTGCTTTACCGCTTTCGAAGCTTCTTCGGAAGAACGTTCCACTTCCTCCACAATATCGAGCGGCGTCTCGCCCAGATGAGGCATGCCAGCCAGTTGCTTCAGCACGAATTCCTCCAGCCGCTCTCCTTGTGGAGCATGCGATTCCCACAACTCGGACCATGGAACGTGCCGTTCCGGGTTCGTCAGCTGGCTCATCGTCATGCCGAGGCTCATCGTCTGGCGGTTGCCTTGCGTAATGCCGAAACGGCGCAGCAGCTTGGGAGCGCAACTCCCGATTGTTTCATAGGCGTGCAACAGTCGCTCGGCCGATTGCTTGCTACCGTACTTTTCCTCCAGCCGGGATATCCAGTGGCGGTTCT
>JAQSXN010000069.1 GCA_029256665.1 Paenibacillus sp. | reverse complement strand
CGCTCCAGGAAAGAAACCAGGCTGCGGTAGTCCCGCTTGGGCGTCGCGCGTATGTATCCTTCTATGCAATGCTCGCGCGTAACGGACTTTGCGCCGTGTTCGATGGCGACTTGGCCGATCTTGGCCGCGATGGAATGTTTGGCGATGTCCCGGAAGGCGGTCGGCACCGGCGAGACCAGCTCGTCCAGAAATTGTTTGGACTCGTCGCCCCACATGCTGCGGCTGCGTTCGACCCAATAATTTTGCCAATCGAGCTTGGACTTTCCGTCCCGCATCGGCAGTACCTTGAGAAACTTGCGGAACATAAAGAAGCCGCCGATGGACATGGCGACGACCATCACGATGGCCCAGAATACAATAAAATACATAAACCAATTTGGCGTTCCGTTCATACCTTGCGTCACCTCAATAATGAATTATATCGTATTCCTAGATTTATTTCGACATTCCTTGTAAAATAAGGTTTGATCAACCGAAAGGGGCGTTCAAGCCATGTTGAAAATAGGTTCTCACGTTTCGTTCTCGGACAAGGGTCTGCTAACGGCGACCGAAGAAGCACTCTCGTACGGTTCCAGCTCGTTCATGATTTATACGGGCGCGCCGCAAAACACGCGCCGCAAACCGCTAGACGCGCTATATATCGAAGAAGGCAAGGCGATGATGGAGAAAGCCGGGATCGGCGAAATCGTCGTCCATGCTCCATACATTATTAATCTGGGCTCTTATAAGGAAGACACGTTCAAGCTCGCCGTCGATTTCCTGCAGGAAGAAATCCGCCGCACGGATTATATCGGCGTGCGCAACATCGTGCTGCATCCAGGCGCGTATACGGACAAAGACGCGGAATTCGGCATCAACCGGATCGCCGAAGGACTTAACGAAGTGCTGGCGGGAACAAGCGAGACAAACGTCAACATCGCGCTTGAGACGATGGCCGGCAAAGGGACGGAAATCGGCCGCAGCTTCGAGGAAATCGCGGCGATCATCGAGAAGGTCAAGGACAACGGCCGCTTGACCGTCTGCATGGACACGTGCCATATGCACGACGCCGGTTATGATCTCGTTCACGATCTGGACGGCGTGCTGGAGTCGTTCGACCGCATCGTCGGCCTGGACAGAGTCGCCGTCGTTCACGTCAACGACAGCAAAAATCCGCGTGGCGCCTCCAAGGACCGCCATGCGCCGATCGGCGCTGGCTGGCTCGGCCACGAAGCGATTTCGCGCATCATCCGCCACGATGGCTTGAAGGGACGTCCGTTCATCCTGGAGACGCCTTGGATCGGCAAAGTCGACAAGAAAGAACGTCCGATGTACGAAGCCGAAATTGCGCTTTTGCGCGGTGATGTGAAGGAGCGGTTCGGCATCGGTTTCCTGGAGGACGTCGAGAAGCTGCACCATTACTTCGCGAAACGCGAGATCGATCCCAGATCGTTTGTCATCGATACGTGGACGCTGCTCAAAAACGACGTTAAAGCCAAAAAAGCGGATCCGCGCGAGCCGATGGACCGTCTGTACGATATGCTGGAAGTGGACGGGCCGTTGTCGTCCGAGCTGACGGAGGAGCAAGTCAATCAGCGTCTGACCGCATGGTTCGCCGGGAAAGAGCTGTTGGTGAACGCCTGACATACGGATAAACAAATTCAAAATAGCAAAGGAAGATTCTTTAAATGTCATCCCTACCTGCAAAACCAGCGAAAGGAACCGGAGGACGCGCAAGGATGCTCATCTCCTGCCCGGACCGTCCGGGCATCGTCGCGGCCGTTTCCCATTTTCTCTACGAGCATGGCGCGAACATCGTTTCTTCGGACCAATATACGATGGATCCCGAAGGCGGCATGTTTTTTATCCGGTTCGAGTTCGATCTGAGCGATTTGGACCGCGAGCTTCCCGTGCTCGTTGAAGATTTCGCGCGCGTCGCCGACCGTTTCCAGATGAAGTGGCATACGTTCCGCGCAAGCCGCAAGAAACGCCTGGCGATCTTCGTATCCAAAGAAGACCACTGCCTCATGGAGCTGCTGTGGCAATGGCGCGCGGGAGAGCTGGACGCCGAGATCGCGATGGTTGTCAGCAATCATCCCGATATGCGCGAGCTGGTGGAGTCGTTCGGCATTACGTACCACCATATCCCGGTAACGGCCGACGCCAAAGCGGAAGCCGAGCGCAAGCAAATGGAGGTTGTCGCGGATAAAGCCGATATTATCGTGCTTGCCCGCTACATGCAGATCATTTCGCCCAAATTCATCGAGCAGTTCCCGAATCGTATCATTAATATCCACCATTCGTTCCTTCCCGCCTTCGTCGGGGGCAAGCCTTACGCCCAAGCCTACAACCGCGGCGTCAAAATTATCGGCGCGACGGGCCATTACGTCACGGAGGAGCTGGACGGCGGGCCGATCATCGAGCAGGACGTGCAGCGCGTCACGCATCGCGACAACGTGGAGGACCTGAAGCGGATCGGGCGGACGATCGAGCGCGTCGTGCTCGCCCGCGCCGTGAAATGGCATATCGAGGACCGCGTCATCGTGCACGGCAACAAGACGGTTGTGTTCAATTAATGCCGGGTGTACAATATTCAAAGCTTTCGCCCCCAGTTACTGGGCTTTAAGAAAAGGTTGCACGAAACGAGCAATAGAGATAAACCAATTTAGGAGGAAACGTACAATGTCTGTCACGCAAAAATCCGTCGATCAGCTGTCGATCGATACGATCCGCACGCTGGCGATCGACGCCATCGAGAAAGCCAAATCCGGTCATCCGGGCATGCCGATGGGCGCCGCTCCAATGGGCTACCAACTGTTCGCCAAGGACATGAACCACAACCCTTCGAACCCGGAGTGGGTCAACCGCGACCGCTTCGTTCTGTCGGCGGGGCATGGCTCCATGCTGCTCTACAGCTTGCTGCACCTGTCCGGTTACGCGCTTCCGATCGAAGAGCTGCAGAACTTCCGTCAGTGGGGTTCGCTTACGCCGGGTCATCCCGAGTTCGGCCATACGGCGGGAGTGGACGCTACGACGGGCCCGCTGGGACAAGGCATCGCGATGGCGGTCGGCAAGGCAATGGCGGAGGCTCATCTGGGCGCCGTCTATAACAAAGACAACTTTAACGTAATCGACCACTATACGTATTCCATCTGCGGCGACGGCGACCTCATGGAAGGCATTTCCCATGAAGCGGCTTCCCTGGCAGGCCATCTGCAGCTCGGCAAGCTGGTCGTGCTGTACGATTCCAACGACATCTCCTTGGACGGCGAGCTCAGCTTGTCTTACTCCGAGACGGTTCAAAAGCGTTTCGAAGGTTACGGCTGGCAAGTGATTCGCGTTGCCGACGGCAACGACCTCGCTGAACTGACGAAAGCGATCGAAGCGGCGAAAGCGGACAGCTCCAAGCCGACGTTGATCGAAGTGAAGACGGTCATCGGCTTCGGCAGCCCGAACAAAGGCGGCAAGGGCGGACATGCCGGTCCTCACGGCTCGCCGCTCGGCGCCGACGAGACCAAACTGACGAAGCAAGTATACGGCTGGGACGAGAACCATCAGTTCCACGTGCCTGACGAAGTTCGCGCGCATTTCGCGGAGGTGAAAGCGAAAGGCGAACAAGCCAACGCGGCTTGGAACGCTCTCTTCGCATCGTACAAAGAATCGCATCCCGAGCTTGCGAAGCAATTCGAGCTGGCGACGGCCGGCGACCTGCCTGAAGGATGGGACGCCGAGCTTCCGGCTTACACGACCGAAGACAAACCGCTGTCGACGCGCGTCGCTTCCGGCAACGCCCTGAACGCCCTTGCGAATCGCGTGCCGAACCTGGCCGGCGGCTCCGCCGACCTGGAAAGCTCCACCATGACGCATCTGAAGGGTCTGACCCAGTTCAAACCCGGCAGCTACGACGGACGCAACATTTACTTCGGCGTTCGCGAATTCGGCATGGCCGCGGCGATGAACGGCATTGCCCTTCACTCGGGCATCAAAGTATTCGGCGGCACGTTCTTCGTGTTTACGGATTATCTGCGTCCCGCGGTACGTCTGGCGGCGATCATGAACTTGCCGGTCGTATACGTGCTCACGCATGACTCCATCGCGGTCGGCGAAGACGGCCCTACGCATGAGCCGATCGAGCAGCTGGCATCCATCCGCATTATCCCCGGCCTCACGGTGATCCGTCCTGCCGACGGCAACGAGACGTCGGCGGCTTGGGCTTACGCGACGGAGAACAAAGGCAATCCGGTAGCGCTCGTGCTGACGCGCCAAAACTTGCCGATTCTCGAAGGGACGGTAACGGGCGCTCGCGAAAATATCGCTAAAGGCGCTTACGTTGTTTCCGACGCCGCAGGAGAGCCTCAAGCGCAGTTGCTGGCAACCGGCTCCGAGGTGCAACTGGCGGTTGCCGCTCAGAAGGCTTTGGCCGAAGAGGGGATTGGGGTACGCGTCGTCAGCATGCCAAGCTGGGATCTGTTCGAGCGTCAGCCTAAGGAATACAGAGATTCCGTTATCCTGCCCGGCGTTAAGGCGCGTCTCGCGATCGAGATGGCTCATCCGTTCGGATGGGAACGTTACACGGGCGACCAAGGCGATATTTTGGCGATCGACCGCTTCGGCGCTTCCGCTCCCGGAGACCGCGTGATCAAAGAGTACGGCTTTACGGTCGAGAACGTTGTGGCCAAAGTAAAAGCTCTGCTGTAGACCGATCAATAACCAGCAAAAGGAGATTCGATTATCCATGTCCCAATTCGAGAACGTAACAGTCATCAAAAAAGCGAACGTCTACTTCGACGGAAAAGTAACAAGCCGCGCGGTATTGTTCGCGGACGGCACTAAGAAGACGCTTGGCATTATGCTGCCGGGCGACTATGAATTCGGAACGGATTGCCTCGAAATCATGGAGATTCTGGGCGGAGACCTGAAAGTGCTTCTGCCGGGCGAGACGGAATGGATCCATATCCAAGGCGAAGGCGAATTCAAAGTGCCGGCTAATACGAAGTTCAAGCTGCAAGTGGCGGAAGTTACGGACTACTGCTGCTCGTACATTTACGAGTAATCGACCGACAACAGGAGAAGGCCGCATCGCTATCGCGATGCGGCTTTTTTCGTTGTTGGGCGAGCTCGAATGATGCGCGGCAGGCTAGCATTTGCGCGGCATTCGAGCAACTGCGGAGTATTGTAACAAATACGTCAACAGTCCGTCATTGTATTGCATGCTCCAAATCGGCTAAAGTAGAGACAATCAATTCCAAGCTCGATTAGGGGGATTCCATTCATGAAACAAAGAAACTACACGCCGCTGGTGGCGATTCTGACGGTCGTCATCGTGGCGTTGGTCGCCATTCTGTTCTTCCTGCCGGCCTACGAGGGAGAGATCGGCTTCGACGTCAAGCTTCTGCCGCTGCTCAACGCGGTATTCAACAGCTTTACGTTCCTTGCGCTGATCGTGGCTTTGACGGCGATCAAAAGGAAAAACATCAAGATGCATCGCGCGTTTATCGGCCTTGCGTTTCTGTCGACGACTTTGTTCCTCGTCTCTTACGTGACCTACCACTATCTGACCGAGTCGACCAAATACGGCGGAGAGGGCATGCTGCGAGGCGTCTACTTCTTTGTCCTGCTGACACACATCGTGCTAGCCGTCGTCGTCGTTCCGCTGGCTCTCCTGTCGGCCGTCCGCGGCATGACGAACCAGGTGGAGAAACACCGCAAAATCGCGAAATGGACGATGCCGATCTGGCTGTACGTCAGCTTTACGGGCGTCGTCGTATACCTGATGATTTCCCCGTATTATTAAGAGGCGAAAGGGCGGCGCGGACGGCGCCGAAACGCGCGCGAACGCTTGTGTTCGCCCCGCAAATCCGATATTCTAAGGGAATAGAGAATGAGGAGGAGAAAGCAAAGATGAGCAAAACGGTCCAATTCGATTATAGCAAAGCGCTGGGCTTCCTGGGGCAGCACGAGATCGACAACTTGACGGAACAAGTCAAAGCGGCGCACAGCCAATTACATAACGGCACGGGGGCCGGCTCGGATTATCTGGGCTGGATCGATCTGCCGACGAACTACGACAAAGAAGAATTCGCCCGAATCAAGCAAGCCGCTTCCAAAATCCAATCCGACTCCGAGGTGCTGATCGTGATCGGCATCGGCGGATCTTATCTCGGCGCGCGAGCCGCGATCGAGATGCTGTCCAATTCGTTCTACAATATCCAGACGAAGGAGCAGCGCAAGACGCCTCAAGTGTTGTTCGCGGGCAACAACATCAGCTCGACTTACGTGACGCATTTGCTCCAGCTGCTTGACGGCAGAGACTGGTCGATCAACGTGATCTCCAAGTCCGGCACGACGACGGAGCCGGCTATCGCGTTCCGCTTCTTCCGCGCCGAGCTGGAGAAAAAGTACGGCAAGGAAGAGGCCCGCAAACGCATTTACGCTACGACGGACCAAGCAAAAGGCGCGCTTAAGCAGCTGTCGAACGAAGAAGGGTATGAGTCATTCGTTATTCCGGACGACGTGGGCGGCCGCTATTCCGTGCTGACGGCCGTGGGCTTGCTTCCGATCGCGGTAGCCGGCATCGACGTCGACGCCATGATGCAAGGCGCGGCCGACGCGTCTAAGGAATACGGCAATCCGAACCTGGCGGAGAACGAGGCGTACCAATACGCGGCGGCTCGCAACGCCTTGTACCGCAAAGGCAAAGCAACGGAAATCCTCGTGAACTACGAGCCGAACCTGCACTTTGTGTCGGAGTGGTGGAAGCAGCTGTTCGGCGAGAGCGAAGGCAAGGATTATAAGGGCATCTACCCGGCCTCCGTCGACTTCTCGACCGATCTGCATTCCATGGGCCAATTTATTCAGGAAGGCAACCGGAACATTTTCGAAACGGTCATTCAAGTCAAGGAAGTGGCGGAGCATATTACGATCGGCCATGACGACGACAACCTGGACGGGCTGAACTTCCTGACGGGCAAAACGATGGACTTCGTGAACAAAAAGGCGTTCGAGGGCACGCTGCTGGCGCATACGGACGGCCAAGTGCCGAACCTGATCGTCAATATCGCGGACATGACGCCGTACACGTTCGGTTACCTAGTATACTTCTTCGAGAAAGCCTGCGGCATCAGCGGCTACTTGCTCGGCGTCAACCCGTTCGACCAGCCGGGCGTCGAGGCTTACAAACGCAACATGTTCGCCTTGCTGGGCAAACCGGGCTTCGAGAAGGAAAAAGCCGAGCTGGAAGCGCGGCTGTAGTTCCCTTATGCGGGGGACGAACCCATGAACCTCATCAGGTACAGAACGGTCAGACAGGAAGCGCATAACGAAATCGTCATCAAAAAGTCGCGGTTTATCGGCTATGCGAAGCCGGTTCAATCCGAAGAGGAAGCCGTCGCTTATATCGAAGAGATCAAGCGGCTGCACCGCCAGGCGACGCATAACTGCTCCGCTTACGTGGTCGGCGAGCGCGATCAGCACCAGAAGGCGGCGGATGACGGAGAACCGAGCGGCACGGCGGGCAAGCCCATTCTCGAGGTCATCAAAAACAAAGGACTGAAGAACGTGGCCGTCGTCGTGACCCGTTATTTCGGAGGCGTCATGTTAGGCGCGGGAGGGCTAGTGCGCGCCTATACGGATGGCGCCGTCGCCGGCATCGAGGCCGCGGGCGAGATCGAGCTGGCGTTGCACCGCGAAATATTCGTCGACGCGGACTATACGTGGTACGGCAAGATCGAGAACGAGCTGCACGGACGAGGCACGAGGGTGGGCGGCACGGAGTTTACCGACCGCGTGACGGTATGCTGCCTCCCGGAGGAGCCCGATAAGGACGCGTTTATCGCGTGGATGACGGATCTGACGCAGGGGCAGGCAAGCATCAGGATAGGCGAAAGCCGCTATTATATTGAAGGCGAATAAGAGGATTGCAGGAGCCGGCGCATCGCGCCGGCTTCTTTGCGTCATGGCGCATAACGAATGTATAGGCAGGAGCTTGATCGGCTGGGCATTTACCGCATTATAAGCATAAGCTATAGGAAGCATTAGATTTTCGCAATTAACCATTGACTTCCTTTAGGGGAGGATGCTACATTTAGAATACCTAGTAAGTTAATAGGAATTATGAAGTTATTGCTCGATGAGGTGTGGACACCTACGGCACGAGCCGATGGTCTGGAGGGTTATGGCACAGTGAACGCATTATTCCGGGGGAAAGCCTGGAGCTTCGGATTTAGAAGCGCCATCATGATCTACTTTGTATGTCTTATCGTTTTGCCGATTATCGGGATTTACACGCAATCGTTGTCGCTCGGCTGGACGCCGTTCTGGGAAAGCGTCTCGGATCCGCTGGCCTGGAAAGCCGTGCTGCTCACCCTTAAGCTTGCGCTGATCGCCACGCTGCTCAATATGTTCCTCGGAACGATGATCGGCTGGGTGCTCATTCGTTACCGGTTCCCGGGGCGAAGCTTGCTGAACAGCCTCGTCGATCTGCCCTTCGCTTTGCCTACCGCGGTAGGCGGCCTGCTCATCCTGCTGCTGCTCGGACCGAACAGCTTGGTCGGCGATCTGGCGCAAAGAATCGGCATCGAAATCGTATTCCATGAACCGGCTATCGTGATTGCCATGTTGTTCGTTACGTTTCCGTTCGTCATTCGGGCGATTCAACCGCTCTTGGAGGAGCTGGACCGCTCCGAAGAGGAAGCGGCGTACACGCTCGGAGCATCCAAGGCGAAGACGTTTTTCAGCGTCATCTTCCCGACGATGCTGCCCGGCATTCTGAGCGGGGCGATGCTTGCCTTCTCCAGAGGGCTTGCGGAATTCGGAGCCGTCGTGCTCGTCGCGGGCAACATTCCCGGCAAGACGCTGGTTGCTTCCGTTTTTATTTTCGGAGAGATCGAAAGCAACAACCCGCAAGGAGCGGCGGCCGTATCGGTGATGCTTCTTACGTTGTCCTTCCTGATTCTGTGGCTCGTTAACCAGCTGCAGGCAAGGAGGTCGAAGCCATGAGAAGACTGTGGATCGCGTTAACGTACGTCGTATTCTCCCTCTTGCTGATCGTGCCTTTGATCAAAATTTTCACTGGAGCCTGGGAAGAAGGCTTGCGGGGCTTCTGGGACGCCTTGTCCCGTCCTCAATCCATTCACGCCCTGATGATGACGGGCATCATCGTTGTCGTCGTCACGGCCATTAATACGTTATTCGGCGTCATGCTCGCCCTGTATCTAGTGAGAGCGGAGGGGATCGGTCCGCGTCTCAAGCGTCTGCTTCACAGCATCGTGGATCTTCCCTTCGCGGTTTCGCCGGTCATCGGCGGTCTGATGATCGTGCTCATTCTGGGACCAAGCACCGTCATCGGCGCATTGTTCGAAGACATGGGCATCAACATCGTATATGCGCTGCCGGGCATGATCCTGGCGACACTGTTCGTCACGTTCCCCATCATGGTTCGCGAGGTTATGCCGGTGCTGCAGGAGATCGGCGCGCAGCAGGAGGAAGCGGCGTCGACGCTTGGCGCATACTCCTGGTACACCTTCTGGAAAGTGACCTGGCCTTCGATCCGTTGGGGCGTTATCTACGGCGTCGTGCTGACGGTGGCGCGCTCCTTGGGCGAATTCGGCGCGGTGCTCGTCGTTTCCGGCAATATCATGAACAAAACGCAGACGGCTACGACGCTCGTCTATCAAGACGTAGAGAATTTCAACGTGGTTGCCGCCAACGGCATCGCGCTGGTGCTGGCCGCGATATCCGTCGGATTGCTGCTTCTGATGGAATGGTCGAAGAAAAGAAAGGAAGTGCATTAGCCATGCATATTGAGGTTCGCGGCTTAAATAAAAGCTTTGGCGATTTCCATGCCGTGAGAGACGTCAGCTTCGACATCGAGAAGGGCAAGCTGATCGGCCTGCTCGGACCGAGCGGCGGCGGCAAGACGTCCATATTGCGCATGCTGGCGGGACTCGAAACGCCGACCAGCGGCGACATCGTGTTCCATGGCAAACGCGTCAACGATCTGCCGCCGCAAGAACGCGGCATCGGCTTCGTATTTCAGAACTACGCGCTCTTTAAACATATGACGGTATACGACAACGTCGCTTTCGGCCTCAAAGTCAAAAAACTGTCCAAAGAAAAGATCCGCGAACGCGTCATGTATTTGATCGAGCTTACCGGCCTCAAGGGCTTCGAACATCGCTACCCGCATCAGCTCTCCGGCGGACAGCGCCAGAGGGTCGCGTTCGCGAGGGCGCTGGCGCCAGAGCCCCAGCTGTTGCTGCTTGACGAGCCGTTCGCGGCGATCGACGCCAAGATCAGGACCGAGCTGCGCACATGGCTCAAGGAAATGATCGAACGCGTCGGCATTACGTCGATCTTCGTGACGCATGACCAAGAGGAAGCGATCGAAGTCGCCGACGAGATCATGATCATCAGCAAGGGGCGTCTGGAACAGAAGGGCAGCCCGTGGAATATCTACAAAAATCCGGAGACGCCTTTCGTCGCCAGCTTTATCGGCGAATCCACGATCGTCGAAGACATCTCCGTTCTTAAAGGCTTCGACGCGGCATCCGATCTGCCCGGCACGAAGGCACTTATCCGGCCGGAATACATCGAGCACGGCAAGCCGGGCGAGATCAAGCTCGCGTCCGCGGCGACCGCGGCGACCGTGCGCCATCTGCATTTCCGCGGCAGCGAGTGGATGGTGGAGCTCGCGATCGGCGAAACGAAGCTGATCACGTACCGTTCCCTGGAACGCGAAGTGCTCCAACTGGGTGAGCAGGTCCAGGTGCTCGTGCATCGGGCCTACATGTTCAACGACGACAGCAGCTGGATCATGGAGAACCCGCTTAAGGTCGATCCGATGCCGATTCATATTTAGCTAAAAGTACGTGTTCAAAAATTTCGGTTTTCAGCACCGAGAAGATTGAATGAAGGTAGAAATTGAGTAGCGGAGCGTAGTGGAAGCTACGTGAGCAACGGAAGTTTCGCCTGAATTCAATATTCGATGTCGAATATGCTTCGTGGCCT
>JAQSXN010000068.1 GCA_029256665.1 Paenibacillus sp. | reverse complement strand
CCGCACCTTCAGTCGGTTCAGGCTCCGGCAACGTGATCTTCAGATCTTGTTGCTTCATCTCGTCGGCCATAAATTTCTCCATGTACGCGGATGCCGCGGCGCCCTTCACTTCTTCCTTCTTCTCGTCGGTCAGCTGATCATACGTTTTCACTTCGCGCTTCTCGACGACCATGACGTGGTATCCATAGTCGCTCTTGATCGGTTCGCCGATTTTGTTGAGCTCCTGCTCGAAAGCGGCTTTCTTGAACGGCTCTACCCAACCGCCGCCTTCGGCGTTCTCGTAAAGGCCGCCTTTTTCCTTCGTGCCCGGATCGTCGGAGTATGCCTTGGCAACCGCGTCCCAGCTCTCGCCGGCTTCGAGCTTCGCCTTGGCTTCTTTGGCGCGGGCAAGCGCTTCTTCGTCCGTACGAAGTTCTTTCGATTCGCCCGTCTCCTGGTTCTGCTCTACAGTCGCCACGAGCACATGGCGCACGGTGGAGACCGCGTAATCCGCTTTTGCGGTTTCGAACGCTTTGGCGATATCTTCGTCCGTTACAAGAGAGTTAACATGAGCCACGACCGCGGAGGTCAGCATCAGAAACGTGCCCATATCGGCGTCGGAGATTTTTTTCTCCTTCACCTTTTTCTCAAGCTCCGCGTCGGTCTTGAGGTATTCCTTGTATTCTTCCAGCTGCTTGTCCACGTCTTCGCGAGCCTTCTTCAAGGATTCCTCGGAAGCTTTGCCAGCCAGTATCTTATACGATACGTATTGTTCGAGTATGATTTGTTGGAATTGCGGAATGGTGATGATCTGTTCGTAAGAAGGCTGAGATACGCCGAAGATCGCCAGATACTTGTCGAACTCCGCCTTCGTAACCTTGCCGTCCTTATACGTTGCGACCGTTTCTCCTTCGCTAACATTCTTGAATTCAAAGGAATAATCGTCCTTATTGCCGCCGCCGCATGCCGCTAACATCGTCATGACAAGCACTGCCGCAATGGTGAGCAGCGCGCTTCTGCGCCATGCCGACTTGCGTGTACTGTGCAACATGTTAATCCCCTTTCGCGTTCCCGTTTTGAATTTTGCATTATGAGTATTGTAGCAGATTAGGGAGGGCAAAAGCGAATTTATGCCTGCGATGTCGCATTCTGCAGCATTTCCTTCGGCGCAATGACGTCCTTGTACCCTTCGAAAAACTTCTCGGACAGGTGGAGCTTCTGCTCCATATTCAATCCCTTGCCCCGCAGCGTCAAGGTAGGCGGCGTCTCCTGCTCGCCGGACTGCTTAAACCGGTTCTCGAGCTTGAGGCACAGCTGGTCGACCTGCTTGCGCACCGTCTTGCCCACGATCGGCGCGACGAGTCTAAAGACGAGATCGTCGCCCTTCTGGCTGACCAGCTCGATGCCGCATAACGAGCCGTATATTTTAAGCCGGGCCACGGACATCAGATTGCTGACCGCCTGAGGCAGATCGCCGAAACGGTCCACCAGCTCGTCGATGAGATCGTCGCACTCCTCGAACGTGCGGACCGACGCGACCTTCTTGTAGATCTCGATCTTTTGGATGCTGTCGTAAATATAATCCGACGGCAAATACGCGTCGACGCTGATATCGATTCCCGTCGAGACGATCTTCTCTACCTTCGCTTCCTCGCCGGACATCTCGGCTTTGCGCTTCGCGATCTCCTCCGCCAGCATCTGCGAATACATGTCGAAGCCTACGGAAGCGATAAATCCGTGCTGCTCGGCGCCCAGCAGGTTGCCCGCTCCGCGAATGGACAAGTCGCGCATCGCGATCTTGAAGCCGGAGCCGAGCTCCGTGAACTCCTTGATCGACTGCAGCCGCTTCTCCGCCACCTCGGTGAGCACCTTGTCCCGCTGATAGGTGAAGTAGGCATAGGCAATCCGGTTGGACCGGCCCACCCTTCCCCGGAGCTGATACAACTGGGAAAGACCCATTTTGTCGGCGTCGTGCACGATCAGCGTATTTACGTTCGGAATGTCGACGCCCGTCTCGATGATGCTCGTGCTGACCAGCACGTCCGACTCGCCGTCAAGGAAGTCGAGAATCGTCTTCTCGAGCTCCTGCTCCGACATCTGCCCATGGCCGACCGATACTTTGGCATCAGGTACAAGCGCGCTTATCTGCTCCGCCATCTGATGGATGCCTTGCACGCGATTGTACAGGTAATACACCTGACCGCCGCGCGCCAGCTCCCGCTCAATGGATTCCCTAACGAGAGCGGGGCTATATTCGACAACATACGTCTGAACGGGGAAGCGGTTCTCCGGCGGCGTCTCGATGACGGACAGATCCCGCACGCCCAGCATGGACATATGCAGCGTCCGCGGAATCGGCGTCGCCGTCAGCGTCAGCACGTCCACGCTTGTCTTGAGCTTCTTGAGCTTCTCCTTGTGGGACACGCCGAACCGCTGCTCCTCGTCGACGATCAGCATGCCGAGCGACTTAAACACGATATCCTGCGACAACAGCCGGTGCGTGCCGATGACGACATCGACCGTGCCGTTCTTCAGCCCTTTGATCGTATCGTTCTGCTCCTTCCGCGAGCGGAAGCGGCTTAGTACCTGCACGTTGATGGGATATCCGGAGAAACGCTCGCGGAACGTCTCATAATGCTGCTGCGCAAGAATCGTCGTCGGCACGAGCACGGCAACCTGCTTGCTCTCCATCGCGGCTTTAAAGGCGGCTCGCACGGCGACCTCCGTCTTGCCGTAGCCAACGTCTCCGCATAAGAGGCGATCCATCGGCTGGGCGCGTTCCATATCCTTCTTGATCTCGTCGATGGCCCGAAGCTGGTCCCTCGTTTCGTCGTACGGGAACATCGCCTCGAATTCCTGCTGATACGTCGTATCTTCCCCGAACGCGTAACCCGGCGTGGACTGCCGCTGCGCGTACAGCTTGATCAGATCGTCGGCGATATCCTGGACCGAAGCCCTCGCCTTGCTCTTCGCCTTCGTCCATTCCGTGCCGCCCAGCTTGTTGACCTTGGGCTCCTTCTCTTCCGAGCCGACATACTTCTGGATCATGTCGACCTGATCGATCGGCACGGACAGCTTGTCGCCGCCGGCATACAGAATATGAAGATAATCGCGGTGAATGCCGCCGATCTCGAGCGTGCCGATTCCGACGTATTTGCCGATGCCGTGGTTATGATGCACGACGTGGTCGCCGACCTTCAGCTCCGTATAGCTCTTGATCCGCTCCGCGTTGTCCAGCTTCTTGTCCATCCTGCGCTGCTTGCGCTGCTTCTGCGAGAACATCTCGCCTTCCGTAATGACGACCAGATGCGACGACGGCAGCTCAAAGCCCTGCTGCAGATTGCCCTCCAGCAGAATAGGCGTTTCGATGCCGTAATCGTCGAGCACGCGGCGCATTCTCTCCATGCGCTCGGCGCCCCCCGCCAACATGATGACTTTGGCGCCGATCTTCTTCCAGCGTTCCATCTCCGACTTCAGCACGTTCATCTGTCCATGGAAATTTTGCATCGAGCGGCTCGTCATGTTGAGAATGTTCTGAGGCTGCGAATGCGGCACTTGGCGCAGGAACAGCGAGAGGAAAATCGTCGGGAACGGACGTTGGTGCAAGACCTCTTCCGTCTCTCTGGCAAGGACAAGCCCCGGCAGAGACTTGCCGTTCTGGAGCAGATGGACTGCCCATTCGCCTTCGTCCCGCTCCAGTTGCTTGGACGTCTCTATCAATCTCGTAGGTTCGTCTAGCACGAGCAGCGTATCTTCCGGCATGTAGTCCATGATCGTCTGGCGCTCCGGATATAACAACGATATATATTTATAAATTTCGGGAAAATAAACCTGCTCCCGCAGCTTCTCGAGCTCTCCGCCGATTTCCGCGCGGAGCCGCTCCTTGGCCGTCCGGTCGGTCATCTTGTCGAGCTGGCGCTCCAGCAGTCCCGCCGCGTGATCCGCCGCGTTCGCCATCCGGTTCGCGCTTGCGATGATCTCCTGGCACGGCGTCACGACGTAGCTCTCCAGCCGATCGAGCGAACGCTGCTCGGCGGGGTCGAAGGTGCGGATGGAGTCGACGTCGTCGCCGAACCATTCGATCCGGCAAGCCTGCGCCGCCGTAAGCGGATAGAAGTCGACGATGCCGCCCCGTACGCTCATCTCCCCCTTGGCCTCCACGCGGTCGACCCGGACATAGCCGAGCGAGGTCATGCGCCGAAGGAAGTCCTCCAGCGCGATCTCGTCTCCGACCTTGATCTCGATCTGCGCCTCGGCCATCACGCTGCCGATCGGCAAGTAACGTCTCGCCCCGGAGAACGGCACGACAACAATCCCGCGATAGCCGCGGGACAGCTTCATCAGCACGTCCATCCGCTGCGCCAGCGTCTCGGGACTCGAGATCGCCGCCTCCGCGGCCATCAGCTCGTTCGCAGGATAGAGCAGCACCTTATCGGGCGATAGACATTCCTGAAGATCCTCCGCGATCTTCTGCGCGGAGAACATATTATGGGTAACGACTAGCATCGGACGCTCGATGCCTTCTTCCAGAGCTGCAATCAAGACCTGGCGAGAGGATCCGGCTAGACCGGATACCATCTGCTCGCGCATCCCTTTGCGAATCCCGGACAAGACCGATTGTACGTCCATATCCGCTGCAAAAGCTTGTATTAGCGCTTTCAACGTATGCTGCACCTCTTTTCTTTCGCGGCCGGCCGGGGAGAAGCCGGCCACTGCTTCCGATCGCTCATATCTATCGCCGCCCGCTCCCCGGGCGCATCTTCCGTACTCGCCCACGCCAAAACAGCTACGACCGGACGCGCGCCGGCATAGCCTGTTCTAGCGGAGCCTATTATTCAAGTACGCTTCCCATTACGAAGTCATTCTGGAAGCTTATTCGACATCGAATCTTTTACTGCAAAGGATTGCCGATCAGCATAAGATCCGGGTTGGAGCTGAGCGCCTCGTTGCAGTAATCGCAGACAACTTTTACCGTAACGTTGCCGCTTGAGTCATACGCTATTATATCGCTGCGCTCTTCGGGGGTCAAGAAATGGAAGCCGAGCTGCTGCTCCGTGACGGAGGATCCTTCGATGGATCCCATAGACGACTTGCAGTGTCGGCAAATGTAGTTTACAGCCATATGTATGCCTCCTGAGGATAGGTTATACCCTCAGTATGCCCAGGCTTCCGCCAATTTAACGGTTCGCCTTCAACTCCTTCTCCGCCAAACTCTCCCGGATCGCAACGAATCGGCGCAGGAGATCGTCTATTTGTTGAACTTCGCCATCGTCTCCTCGAACGGTGCTTTCAATCCGAATTCAGCCGCATCCGCCGCGTTAGCGATCATGTCCGCCAGCTTGTCCTTCTCCGCCTTGGGGAAAGAGGAAAGCACGTAATCCGAAATGACCATGCCCGGCTGCGGTCTGGAGATACCCATTCGAATCCGGTTGAACGTCTGCGTGTTCAAATGCTGGATCAGCGACTTGATCCCGTTGTGGCCGCCCGCGCTGCCTTGATACCGCAGCCTCAGCTTGCCGATCTCCGTGTCGAGATCGTCGTACACGACGACGCCGTCCGCGAGTTCCGCCTTAAAGTAATCCATAAACGATCGGACCGACTCGCCCGACAAGTTCATATAGGTCATCGGTTTGATCAGGGCGACCTTCGTCCCCCCGACATTCCCTTCCCCGATCAGCGCCTTGCACTTCGTCTGCGTCACCGAGATTCCCCAGCGCTTCGCCAGCTCGTCGATGACCATAAATCCGACATTGTGCCTAGTATCCTTATATTGCGTGCCCGGATTCCCGAGTCCCACGATCCACTTCATCGCCCTTGCCCACTCCCTTGATCTGTTGACCCTTCGTCACCGTGAATTGAATTGAATTTAATGTAGCATAATCCAGGGCAAAAACGAAGTCCCTTCCTATCGCTGGACAAAAGAAAACCCGCCGATTCCCCGGCGGGCCTCCTTCTTCGCCAATTAAGTACTTGTCGAAATCTCCTCATGCTGCGCATGATCCGATCTCGACTCCGCTTCCTTCGCTTCCACGTCCTGGGCTTCCGCTTCCTCTTCGTCCAGCTCTTTCTGCGGCGCCAGCACCGTCAGCACGACAAGCTCAGCGTCCGACTTCGCTTCCACGCCCTGCGGCAGCTCAAGATCTTTCACTTGCAAGCTCTCCCCGATCCCCAGGGAAGATATGTCGACCGCAACGCTCTCCGGAATATCTCCGGGGAGACATTGCACTTCCAGCTCATGCAGCACAACGGACAAAATGCCGCCTTCCCGCACGCCTGTCGAATCGCCGACATGATCGATGCGCACGTTCGCGCGCACCGCTTCGTTCATATTGATCTGGTGGAAATCGACATGCATGAGTCTGCCGTTCAACGAATCTCTCTGCACGTCCGCCACCATGACGGAATGTTTGCCTTGGCCCGGCACTTCCAATTCCAGAACGGCGTTCGGATGGGAACGAAGCAGCGACTTCAGATCCTTCTCCTGTACGCTGACCGACGCCGCGTCGCTTAACAGCTTTCCGTATACGGTACCCGGAACCATGCCGCCCGCGCGCAGCAGGCGCAGGTCGCCTTTCGTCTTGACGGATCTCTCGTCCGCCTTCATTGCGATAGCCATATGGAATCCTCCTTAGGTAATTGGATTTCCATATCACTTTACCCAGTCGAGGCAAATATTAAACAACGGGCTTCCGCCTCGCGTCGATCGTTCGTTATGTGGAGCCGCGTTCCTTCTTCGCCTTCGCTCTCGCGCGAATCTTGTCCGCGTATCCCGGCTTGTTGACCTGGCGCTCCCTCGCGATCGAAAGATCGCCCGCCGGAACGTCCTGCGTCAAGGTAGATCCGGCCACCACGTACGCGCCGTCGCCGATCTTGATCGGAGCGATCAGGTTGACGTTGCTGCCGACGAACGCCCCGTCGCCGATCTCCGTCACCGCTTTGTTGAAGCCGTCATAGTTGACCGTAATCGCGCCGCAGCCGATATTGACGTCCTTGCCGACCACCGCATCGCCGACGTAGCTGAGATGGGACACCTTGCTGCCATCGCCCAACGTAGCATTCTTAAGCTCGACGAAGTCGCCGATCTTGCAGCCGCGGCCCAGCTTGGAGCCTGGACGCAGGTTGGCGTAAGGCCCTACCGAGCTTTCCGCGCCGACGATGGACTCGGCCACGACGGAATATTTGACGGCCGCGCCGTCTCCGATCTCGCTTGCCGAAATCTCCGCGTTCGGTCCGATCGCGCAGTCCTCGCCGATGACCGTTCCGGCTCGCAGCACGCTGCCTGGATGCACGACCGTATCGGCGCCGATTACGACGCCCGCTTCAATATACGTGCTTTGCGGATCGATGATCGTTACGCCGTTCAGCAGATGCTCGCGGTTGATTCTCTCGCGCATGAACCGTTCCGCGTCGGCAAGCGCCACGCGATCGTTTACGCCGATCGCCTCCGCCAGATCGGCCGTGCAATAGCCTTGCACGACTTCGCGCGCGGATTTGAAGAGGCCGATAACGTCGGTCAAATAATATTCGCCTTGCGAATTCTCGTTTTTGACGTTCGCAAGCGCTTCGAACAACTTGCGATTATCGAAGCAATATGTGCCCGTGTTGATCTCACGTACCGCTGCTTCCTCGGCCGAGCAGTCCTTCTGCTCCACGATCCGCTGGACCGTTCCGTCTTCCCCGCGAATAACGCGTCCGTAACCGGTCGGATCGGCAAAGGATGCCGTCAGCACCGTTGCGGCGGCGTCGCTCTCTTCGTGCAGCTTCAGCATCGCTTCCACGGTCGAAGCGCGAATAAGCGGCGTATCCCCGCAGACGACGATCGTCGTGCCTTCCTCGCCGCCGAGCAGCTCCTTCGCCTGCAGCACGGCATGCCCCGTGCCCAGTTGTTGCTCTTGCAGCGCGTATTCCGCCGAATCGCCGAGATACGCCTTCACCTTCTCCGCTCCATGCCCGACGATAACAACCGCCCGTTCGCAGTTCGCCGCGCGAACCACGTCGAGCACGTGTCCTACCATCGGCTTGCCGCATACGGGATGCAGAACCTTATATAATTTCGATTTCATGCGCTTGCCTTGACCGGCAGCGAGTACAATCGCCATTCTTGCCATAACCGATAACCTCCCAAATTCGCGCCTTTCAATCCTCAGATGAATATAGCTCATATTATAAAAAAAGAAAAGAGAGCCGCGGCTCTCTCCCCTGATTAAACGGTATTGTTACGCTTTCAAAGCTGGTGCTTAAGCACCTTCCTCGATCGCAACCTCATCGGCTGCTCGCTCATACTCTGCCAACACGGCAGCTTGAATCTTCTCACGCGTCGTGGAAGAAATAGGATGAGCGATATCGCGGAATTCGCCATCCGGGGTACGTTTGCTTGGCATCGCTACGAACATACCATTGTTGCCATCGATGACACGGATATCGTGAACAACGAATTCATTGTCAATGGTGATCGATGCGATCGCCTTCATACGCCCTTCCGAATTGACGCGGCGGAGTCTGACATCAGTAATTTGCACTTGTGTTCACCACCTTTGCCTCTCAAGACTTGGTGTATACTTCCACGTAAAAATGCAAAATCCTTCTAGTAAATTGGTAAATTGAAGCTCTATTTAAAATATTTTTTTCGTTATGATAAATTTTCGTTATCATTCGACATCAGTCGATGCGATGACCTCAATTTCGACAAGAACGTCTTTCGGAAGCCTTGCTACTTCTACCGCGGACCGAGCCGGCTTATGGTCGCCGAAATAGGAGGCATAGATGCCGTTGACCGTCGCGAAATCGTTCATGTCTTTCATGAAGACCGTGGCCTTGACCACGCTTGCGAACGATGCCCCAGCTTCTTCGAGCACGGCTTGAAGGTTGCGGAATACTTGATGAGCCTGCTCTTCGATCCCGCCCTGCACGAGCGCGCCCGATGCGTCGAGCGGAATTTGTCCGGAGGTAAACACGAGTCCCCCGAGCTTGATTGCTTGCGAATAAGGTCCGATTGCCGCCGGCGCCGCCTCCGTGGAGACGACCTCCAGCCTGTTGCTTGCTGTCATTCTTATCCTGCCTCCTTTATTGATTATGGAATGCCAGCGACGGATGATCTCATCCGTCGCTGGCATTCATGTTAGATTTTAAAGAAGTTGCCCGGTATGACGGTCGACTGCTTGGACTTCATATCCACGGCCGTCAGCTTCGCGAGCGAGACGTAATCCTCCAGAAGGCGCTCCTCCAGCTCCACTTCGCCGGATTCTACAAAGACGCCAACGCCGGCTACCGTCGCCTTGAATTCGAACAAGAGATCCATCATGCCTTGGATGGTGCCGCCGGCCTTCATGAAATCGTCGATGATGAGCACATGGGATTGTTCCTTAAGCGCTCTTCGGGCTAGCGACATCGTCTGGATGCGCTTGGTGGATCCGGAGACGTAATTGATGCTGACCGCCGAACCTTCCGTTACCTTGTTGTCGCGGCGCACGATAACGACGGGGATATTGAGGCATGCCGCCGTCGCGTAGGCAAGCGGAATCCCTTTGGTCTCCACCGTCATAATGACGTCGATTCTGCGATCCGCGAATGCGGTTGCAAACATGCGGCCGACATCCGCGAGCAGCTCGGGCTGACCAAGCATATCCGTCATGTACAGATAACCGCCCGGCAGAACGCGATCCGGCTGCTCCAGCTTCGCGCAAATTTCCTTCATAATGTCTAGCGCCGTAGATTCCCTCATCTTAGGCATGTATTTAACCCCGCCGGCCGCTCCGGCCAATGTCTGCAAATCTCCGATGCCTTCTTCTTCAAAGACCTCTTTAATGATTGCAAGATCTTCGCTAATCGACGATTTGGCAGATTGATAGCGGTCGGCGAATGCTGTGAGCGATATTAACGTGTGGGGACGAGATAATAGATACTGCGTCATTTCCACGAGCCGAGAGCTCCTCTTCAACTTCTTCAATGCCATCTCCCCCCACTAAATCCGAATATTATAATCCCAATATAACATTTTTATACGGATTTAATCAAGATAAACGTCAGATTTATGTAAGCATTCTTACCACGTACACTTCCTTGCAATAACCACGCAGTCCGTTGTAAATGCGAGAAAGCTTCGCTTCCTTGGATACGAGGCCGAATACCGTCGGTCCGCTGCCCGACATCAGCACGCCGTCCGCGCCTAAACGGAGCATGCTTTCCTTCAGCTGACGCACCTCGGGATGCAGCTCCAGCGTGACGTTCTCCAGCACGTTGCCGAGCCCGTCGCACATAGCCTGGAACGAGCCGCTCTCCAGCGCATCCCTCATCCCTTGGATGGAAGGATGCTCCGTGAGCTCGTTTGCCCTCAGCTTGCCGTACACATCTGCCGTCGAAACGTTGATCGGCGGCTTGGCCAGCACAACCCAGCATTGAGGAGGAGGCGCGATATGCTCCAGCCTCTCGCCCCTGCCCCTAGCGATAGCCGTCCCTCCCGTCACGCAGAACGGCACGTCCGATCCCAACTCGGCCCCAAGCTCGCATAACTCATTCTCCGAGATGCCAAGCTCCCACAGTCGGTTCAGCCCTCGGAGCGCGGCCGCCGCATCGCTGCTGCCTCCGGCCAGGCCGGCCGCCACCGGAATCTTCTTGTCCAGGTGGATGTATACGCCCTTGCGCACGTCGTAACGCTCCTTGATCAAGCGAGCCGCTTGGAACGCCAGATTTTTTTCGTCGAGCGGAATGTAGCCTACCTGGCTGGAGATGATAATCGTATCGCGCGGCAGCTCCTCCATCGTAAGACGATCCGCAAGATCCACCATCGTCATAATCATTTCCACTTCGTGAAACCCGTCGCCGCGTTTGCGCAGCACATCGAGCAGCAGATTGATTTTTGCAGGAGCTTTCTCGTAAATTTTCATTGGATAAGTCCACCCGTTCATATAAGAGGTTGTTCAAAAAGTCCGCATGTGATCACGAAATATACAATCTTCCCGGCGCTGAAAACCGAGCTTTTTGAACTCGCACTATAAGTACCTGTTCGCAGATCATCCCGTCATTAACGCAACGGCGGGAGAATTGAACATCATCTCTAAGCTTAAGCCCCATTATAACAAACGAAATCAATAAA
>JAQSXN010000067.1 GCA_029256665.1 Paenibacillus sp. | reverse complement strand
TAGACGGCGGTATCGCCGACCTCCGACCCGTCGATCATGAGATCCTGATGGAAAAACAATCGGACTTCCCGGTTGGATTGATGCTTGTTGCGCACGACGACGCGTTTGATATAAATACATTCGCGCTGATGGATCCCGTCGTTGATATACAGCTCGACGCCGAGTCGATCGTTTTTGGCCGTAATGTTCGTCACAAGCGATTCTTGAATATAGTCGAGCGAAATATTCCACTCGGGATCGTGAAGCCAAGAGAATTGGCCTTCCACCCAAATGCCGAATCGGCAGTAATGACCGCCGACGTGGTTAAGCTGACCGACGTACGGATAATAAATATCGCGGATATAACAATTGCGGTCCAGATTAAGCAGCATTTTTCCGTTGCCGACGACTAGATGACGGGCCATGGCTCGTTCTCCTTTCGATGCGCGGTAAGTTCGGCATAAACGTCCATATAGGCCTTGGCGGACACATGCCAGCTATAATCGCTGCGCGCTCCGTTCTCCACGATTTTGTTCCACGCTTCCTCCTCCCGATAAAACGAAAGCGCTCTGCGGACGGTATGGAGATAGTCGTGGGCGTTATAATTCGCGAAGCTAAAGCCGTTGCCTTCGCCAGTATATTCGTTGTAGGCCTGTACCGTGTCCCGCAAGCCGCCCGTCTCCCTGACGACCGGCACGGACCGGTAACGAAGCGCCAGCAGCTGGCTTATGCCGCAGGGCTCGAATTTGGATGGCATCGCAAAGATGTCCGAGCCCGCATAAATTCTGCGCGCCATCCGGTCGCTGTACCCGAGCCATATCGCGAATTTGTCCGGGTGCCTGCCCGCCGCGTCAAGGAACATCTCCTCGTACCGCCGGTCGCCGGCGCCCAGCACGACGAATTGCACGTCGTCTTGCAGCAATTCGTCCAACGTGGCCGCAATGAGATCGAATCCCTTCTGCTCCACAAGACGCGAGACGATGCCGATCAGCGGAATTTCCGCCGATTCCGGAAGCCCGAGCTCCTTTTGCAGATCGATTTTGTTTTTGCGTTTGCGGCCGATGGAATTTCGGTACGGCGTGTGGAGCGCATTGTCGTTCATGGGGTCGTAGAGCTCCAGGTCGATGCCGTTGACGATGCCGTACAAATCTTCGCGCCGATACCTGAGCACATCGTCCAGATGCTCGCCGTAATAAGCCGTCTGAATCTCGCTTGCGTAAGTGGGGCTTACCGTCGTAAGCTTATCCGCGAACTCCAGCGCGCCTTTCATGCAGCTGGCTCCGCCTCGGTGGGCGAGTCCGTCCCAGCCGAACAGCTCGTCTCCCGCGCCTGTCAATTCCTTCAGCAGCTCGGCTCCGAACAATCCCTGATACATGAGGTTATGGATCGTAAATACCGACTTGGCGTATGCCCAAGCGGGATCGAACGCATATCGCGTCCTGAGCAGAAACGGAATCAATCCCGCTTGCCAGTCGTGGCAATGAACGATTTGAGGACGGAAATCCAGGAATCGCGCCGATTCCATCACCGCGTAACAATAGAATACGAATCGCTCCGCGTCGTCGCCGTATCCGTATATCCCTTGCCGGCGGAAATAAAATTCGTTATCGATCACATAATAAGCGATGCCGTCGATCGTCGCCTTCTGCAAGCCGCAATACTGATTGCGCCAGCCGAACGAAACCTGAAATTCGGCGATCAGCTCGAACTGTTCGGCGTATTCCTTCGGAATTCCTTCGTATTTGGGCAAAATAACCCTTACATCGGCTCCAAGCTTCGCCAGCGCCTTGGGGAGCGCTCCTGCAACGTCCGCAAGTCCGCCGGTCTTGATCAAAGGCACTGCCTCCGAAGCTGCAAACAGAATGTTCATCTCTCCACGACCTCCAATAGGAAGTTCAAAAATCCGATTCTCATTACGAAGTAGTCCAAGAAGCATATTCGACGTCGAATATTGAACTCAGCCGAACCTTCCGTTGCTCACGTAGCTCTGCTACGCTCCGCTACTCAGTTTCTAGCTTCATCCAATCTTCTACAGCGTTTTGAAAAAACGCAGCATCGGAAGCATAGTCTCTTGTACTGAGAACCGAATTTTTGAACCTTTATTTAAATGTACGAGATAAAGAACAAGATCAAATTAAATGATTTTGCGCTTGGCCGCCATAAACGGCGAGGCGCCGGCGCCGCGAATGTCGCGTCCCGCTTCCACCCTCACGTCCTTATCCATAATGCTGTATTGCACGTAACTTCCTTGGCCGATATAGCCGTTCTGCATGATGATGCTGTCCTTAACGACGGCGCCCTTCTCGACCTGAACGCCGCGGAAGATGACGCTGTTCTCCACCCTGCCTTCGATCCGGCAGCCATTCGCGATCAGCGAGCCCGTCACTTTGGAGCCTGCCGCATAACGCGTTGGCGGTTCGTCCTTTACCTTGGTGTAGATCGGTCCGGGCATAAAGAACAGCTCTCTCCATACATCGTGATTTAATAGATTCATATTATGCTGATAATAGCTGGCCAGCGTATTCACGACGCCGAGGTACCCTTCATGCATGTAGCCGAATACGCGAAGCTGGCCTAGCCGCGAGAAGATCGCATGCCGGACGAGATGATCCTGGCCTTGCGCTAGCGAGGTTTCGACCAGATCCATAAGCAGATCCTTGCGCATGATGTACATCTCCATGGAGCTGACGTCGCTCTCCATCCGCCCGAAGTTCTCCTGGATTTCCGTCACGCGGCCGTTTGGCTCCAGCTTCACTTTTCGCGCCTTGCCCAGCGCCGGCGCATCCTGTTTTTTGCAGACGACGGTAATATCCGCTTCTTGCTCCAGATGGTACGACAGCACGTTCTCGAAATCGATGTTGCAGACCATATGGCTGCGCGTAATGACGATATAATCGAGGGGAGAGCGGTTGAAGTAATCCCGTTGCTGGTAGAAATGGTACAGATCGCCCCGGCTTATTTCCAGCAGATCGTCCGTGAGCGGCGGCAGTATGAACAGACCGCTCTGGCGGTGCTGGAGATCCCAATGTTTGCCCGAACCCAGGTGATCCATAAGGGAGCGGTATTTCGTATGGGCGAATACGGCAACCTTGCTGATGCCGGAATTGACCATGCTCGACAAAGCGAAGTCGATCAGCCGATATCTCGCGCCGAAGGGCACCGTTGCCAAGCATCTGCCCTGCGTCAGCGGTCCGAGCTCGTCGTTCTCGTGGATCAAATTGATTACGCCCAGGATGCGATGTTTCATGACGGTTCCACCTCCAGAACCATATGATCGTTAGTGACGTACTGCTCGACGGCCACGACCGTAATCGCATCGTCGTCGGGGGCGCCTATGGTTGCGCCAGCCTGAATGACCGCGCCTTCCCCTATGATCGACCGATAGATTCGGGCTCCCTTGCCGATCTTGACGTTAGGCATAATAACCGATTCGCTGATCAACGTGCCGACTTCCGCATGCACGCCATAGAACAATACCGAGCGGTTGACCTCGCCTTCGATCACGCATCCTTCCGTGACGACGGAAGAGGTTACGACGGCATCGGAGGACGTGAATTGAGCCGGACGATTGGGGCTGACGGAGTAAATTCGCCAATCGGGATCGTAAAGATCCAGCGAAGGTTCGTCCTTGAGCAGATCCATATTGGCTTCCCATAGACTTTCGATCGTGCCGACGTCCTTCCAATAGCCCTTGAAAGGATAAGCGTTCAACTGTCGTCCTTCCCGCAGCATTGCGGGAATGATATCTTTGCCGAAGTCGTGGCTGGAGGAACGGTTCGCTTCGTCATAGATCAGATGTTTTTGGAGCGTCTTCCACGTAAAAATATAGACGCCCATGGAAGCGATGTTGCTGGTCGGATTTTTTGGTTTTTCTTCGAAAGCGGTAATCCGATCCTCGTCGTCCACGTGCATGACGCCAAAGCGGCTGGCTTCTTTCCAATCCACTTGTAGCCCTGCGATCGTGACATCGGCTCCGCTGCGTTTGTGATGCTGCAGCATGAGGTCGTAATCCATTTTGTAGATGTGGTCGCCGGAGATAATCAATACGTATTCAGGATTATAACGCTCGATGAAGGCCATGTTTTGGTAGATGGCATTAGCCGTACCCTTGTACCAAACGCCGCCCTTCTGCTTGACGAACGGGGGCAGAATCGTCATGCCTCCATCGCGTCGGTCAAGCCCCCACGGGCTGCCGATCCCAAGATACCTGTTCAGCTCCAGCGGTTGGTATTGAGTCAGCACGCCTACCGTGTCGATGCCGGAATGAGCGCAATTGCTTAAAGTGAAATCGATGATTCTGTATTTTCCGCCGAAGTAGACGGCCGGCTTGGCCAGATCCTTGGTAAGCACGCCTAACCGTTTCCCTTCGCCTCCCGCAAGCAGCATTGCAATCATTTCTTTGCGGACCATGGACACCAGCTCCTCGTCAAAGTGTGTCCCCCGGCAATGGAGTAAGCAGCATGAATGTGTAGGGGGGCAGGTGAATCTTGATGCTTTGGTTGCGGCCATGCCAAGCGATTTCATCCGTATCGTGACAATCGTTGATGGCGGCATCCGTTCCGCCGAACTTCCCTGCGTTGCTATTAAGCCGCGTGGAGTATGCGACGGGCTCCGGAACGCCGACGCGATAATCCGAATAATCCCGAGCGGAGAAATTGATAATGGCGATGCTGTGGCTGTCGTTCCCGTATCGGACGTACGATATAACAGACTGTTCGGCGTTGTTGACGTCGATCCAGCCGAAACTTTCGGGTTCTCTGTCGCGTTCCCATAAGGAAGGAGTCATGCGGTACGTATGATTCAGTTCTTTGACGTAAGCCAGCATGCCTTGGTGCGAATCGTATTCCAGCACCATCCAATCCAGCATGTCCTGGTCCTTCCATTCGTCGTATTGCCCCCACTCGCCGCCCATAAACAGCAGCTTCTTGCCGGGGTGCGACATCCAATATCCGTAATACAATCTGAGCTGGGCGAATTTCTCTTCGTAGGAGCCCGGCATTTTGTCCAGCAATGAGCGTTTGCCATGGACGACCTCGTCATGCGACAGAGGCAGCACATAGTTTTCTGAGAAGGCGTACCAAATGGAGAAGGTGATCAAATGATGGTGATGGGGCCGGTCGTTCGGATGCAGCGACATGTAGCGCAAGCTGTCGTTCATCCAGCCCATATTCCATTTGAAATTAAAGCCAAGGCCGCCCAAGTAGGTCGGCGACGTTACGGCAGGCCAAGCGGAAGAGTCTTCCGCGAGCATTAGAATATCGGGGTAGTAATGAAACACCGTTTCATTTAACTTTTTGAGGAAGCGCAGCGCGTCTAAGTTGTCCTTGCCGCCGTACGCGTTGTACGTAAGTTTATCATGCGGTTTATCCATATGCAGATCGATCATGTTCGCGACCGCGTCAACGCGCAGGCCGTCGATGTGGAATTCGTCCATCCAGTAGATGGCGTTAGAGATGAGGAAGCTCCAGACTTCGTGCCGGGAGAAATCGAACGCGAGCGTTCCCCATAGCGGGAGCTCTGCCCGGTTAGAATCCGCGCCTTCGAATATCGGCGTACCGTCGAATTGCCTCAAGCCGTGGTCGTCCTTGCAGAAATGGCCCGGAACCCAGTCAAGAATCACTCCGATGCCATGCCGATGGCAGGCATCCACGAGCTTCTTAAGCTGCAGCGGCGTGCCGTACCGGCTAGTCGGACTGAAAAACCCCGTTACTTGATAGCCCCACGACTGATCGAGGGGGTGCTCGGCAAGCGGCATAAGTTCGATATGCGTATAACCTAGTTCCGAAACGTAAGGAACAAGCTCCGCGGCCAATTCTTCATAGGTGTAATAATGCTCTTTCCCTTTGATCTTCCATGAGCCGGCATGAGCCTCGTAAATCAACAGCGGCTGTTGATAGACTGGGATGCCCCTTTTTTTCCCTTGCCAGGAAGCGTCATCCCAAACGTATCCGTCGATCTCGACGACGATGGATGCCGTTCCAGGTCTTCGTTCGGAATAAAACGCGTAAGGATCCGACTTGCGCAGCGCCTTGCCGTCCGGCGTAATCAGCTCGTACTTGTAGAGCTCGCCAGGCATTAGGTTTGGTATAAACAGCGCGTAAACGCCCGTGGTGCCGACCGCCTCCATGCCGTGAGCGTCCCCGATCCACTGGTTGAACTCCCCAATGACGCGGACTTCGGCCGCGTTAGGCGCCCACACGGCAAATCTTACGCCGTTAACGCCATTGATCGTCAAAGGATGCGCTCCCATAAACCGGTAGCTATGGTAGGCCGTCCCCTGATTGAACAGGAATATTTCTTCCTCGGACAGGCCTAAGCTGATCGTTGCCACCATGTGCAGCATCACCCCCAGGAAAATTTATACGCCTATTATACATCGTTCCTTGAAAAAGAAATAGTGGATTTTCATAGAACATTACCTCGAATCGTAAGTTCACGTCAAAAAACCTCACGATTCGACGTTATGTTCATGAAACCTACACATTAGGGGTTTGTGTAACGCGGAAAATATAATAATGTTTGGGACAAAGCCCTCTCGTGGTAGCCGGAGCGCGGCAGCTCACCCATTCGCATTCCGTCATTATCTTGACGCGCCTTGGTCTGACCGTATTCGGATCGCCATGTCTAAGCATGCGTTGGTGATGCATGGAACATAGGCCTTTGGCCTTTAGCGGCTTTAAACAGTTTTCGATGGTGCAAATTTCCATTGATGTTCCTCCTGTCAAGGCAGCTCGCATAATCGAGTTCCGTAGCGCAATCAACTGCGGTTAGCCTCCATTTTACCCGAGAAAAGCAATCGAAATAAAGTTGGCTGTACGCCCGTCTAACCCGCTTAGCGGAAGGAATGGACGAATTGCTGTCCAATAGCGCGGAATCTGACGGAGAAGTTTAAATTATTAAACCGATTGGCAAATTCTTAAACATGTTGCATAAATTGCGCGGTTGTAGCGTTATCGTCATTGTCATATACTTATAGTCTGTCTAGTTCAGGTCTCGGCACGAATCGGAGGAAATCGGTTGAATTTATACGAGCAAGTTTTTCGGATGCATGGGCAAGCGATGGCGGTCATAGCGGAGCAAGAAGGAAATGTGCGCGTATTGGACGCTAACGATGCTTTCATAAGATTGACCGGATTTGACAAGGACGAATTGGTTGCCAATCGGGAATCGCGTTTCGTCTTCTCCTATCCGGCGGATTTATCGCGCAGGGCGCTTAAGAGCGAGATGACGCTCGTCGCGCGGACGGGACAAGAGCTCCACGTCCGCTATGAACAAGTTCCGTTGACGGATAGCTCGGATTCCGGCATCAGCGATGGCATAACCAATAAGGCGCTTGTTCTGTTCGAGGATTTGACGGCCTACAATTGGATAAGCCAACAATTATTAAGCCGCAGCATCCTTGTCAGCGGTATTGTGGACGAACATATGCATATACGGTTTCTGCGCGACAGACTGGCGCCGCTCATGTTCGAACCGGAGCGCATGCTGGAGGACGAATCGCTACTGGCATTTGTTGCGGACTCCGACCACGATCAAATCCGGACGATATTGGAGCAAGCTTCCAGCATGTCTGGCGAGCAGAGCATCACGCTCCATACGAGCAAGCAAAGCGGCGTCGAGCTAGAGCTGGAGCTTACGTACGTGCCCATCATGGACGGATGCGGCAAGCTGAAGGAATTCGCGTTTGTCATTTGGGATCTGCGTCCGTCGGACGAGATGGCGGATCCGTCGGTGAAGCTTAAAATTTGGATGGCGAAACGGGATATGTCCGCGGGAGCGCTGTCGGCGGCGACAGGCATCTCCCTCCAGACGATATCCAAGCTCCGCAACGGCAAGATCTCGAAACCTCAGCGGCTGACGGCGGAGCTGATTGCCGCCGAGCTCGCCGTTGAGGTGCACGAGATTTGGCCAATCGTCAGGAGATAGCGAGAAACGGGGTTAATGGTCCCATACTTACAAGACGAAGCTCGTGCATCGCTCTCGTGCAAGCGGTATAAAAGAGCTTTCGTTCGGATTCTTGCGCATATGCCGACCGCGACGCGTCGCTGATCAATACGGCATCGAATTCAACGCCTTTAGCCAGATAAGACGGAATAACGATCCACCCTTTTTCGAAGGTCGCCGTATCCTTGCCTACGAGCATGAGCTCCGGCATCATCTCGCTTAATGCGGCGTGCAGCGTCTTCGATTCCGCCGCCGTCTTGCAAATCAGCGCGCAAGAGGCAAGTCCCCGCGCCTTCCACTCGTTGAAACTTTCCTTAATCATCGCCAGCCGTTCCGAATCAACTTGCGCGAACAAGACGAGCGGCTCCGCTCCGCTTCGATTAAACGGCACGATTTGCTCTTCCGCATGGATAATCCGGCTAGTGTAATCGACGATTTGCCGAGTCGACCGATAGCTTCTCATCAACGTAATCCGTTCGGTGTCTTCCGGTTCGAATAATTGTCCCAGGCCATGGAATCCTTCCCCCGTACCCGAATGGGCGAATATGGCCTGATTGAAGTCGCCGAGCGCCGTAAACCTGCTGTTCGGGAAAATACGCTTCAAGTAAGCAAATTGAAAAGCGGAATAATCCTGCGCTTCGTCAATGAATACGTGTTTGACGCTCGTATTCGTCTGAAATCCTTCCAGCTTCTCCTTCAAGTAGAGATACGGCGTCGCGTCTTCGTAGGGCATAAGGCCCGCATCGAGCTGCGCAAGCGTATAACGTCCGATCTCGTCCTCCTGCCGGAACAAAGCCCGGTAGATGGCCGGCACGTCCAGAAACCTCAGCGCCTTCACCTTTCGTCTCAGTTTCTTGAATTTCTCCTGCACGACCAATCCGGCTAGATAACGCTGCTCCGAATCGAAATCGGTAAAGGAATGCTCCGTAAACTTATTTTTCCTGCTAAGCTCCACATAGGCTTCCGCATAGGTCTCTCGGTCAAGCAGTTCGATCGCTTCGAGCACCCAACGTTTTTTTCGTTCCTTCTTGCCAAGCGCGGTCAGCTCCTTTAGCAGCCACGTCGCCAGCGCCCGGATCCGGTTCGGAATCGAAAGCGTCCGATCCATCTCGTAGAATCGCCGCTCCATCTCCTCCGCCGCAATTAGCTCGCGGCCCCTGAACATAACGGGAGCGAATACTATGCCTTGGCCGCCGAGCGAAGCCGCATACCGGTCGATGATTTCCATATAGGACGCGCCGGCCTTTAGCGCAATGCTTGCAAGTCGTTGTCTATCGACATCCGCATCGCCGGCGGAGAGGATATGCTCCATCTGGGTAAACGGATCTTCAAGCTCGAAGTCTCGGCCCAGACGATGCTCCAAGTATTGCTGATACGTCGTTTGCGTCATATTCTGCTCGCCTAGCTCGGGAAGAACGGTCGAGACGTAGCTGTTGAACATCGGATTGGGCGAAAACAATACGATCTGGTCGGCGTTTAATATGCCGCGATAACGATATAACAAATAAGCTACGCGCTGCAGAGCGGCCGAGGTTTTTCCGCTGCCCGCCGCCCCCTGGACGATCAGCAGCCTTGCTTTTTCGTTTCGTATGATTTTGTTCTGCTCGCTTTGGATCGTGGCGACGATGCTTTTCATTTGGGCGTCCGATTGTTGGCCTAACACCTCCTGCAGCAGCTCGTCGCCGATGGTTACTCCCGTGTCGAACATGCTGCGGATGCGGCCGTCGCGGATCACGAATTGCCGCTTTAATGTCATCTCGCCCGTTATCGTCCCTCCAGGCGTCTCGTAACGAACGGGACCCGGACCGTAATCGTAATACAGGCTCGAAACCGGCGCGCGCCAATCGTAGATGAGATATCGCTCTCCGGAATCATCCAATAGCGAGCCGATGCCGAGATAGATCGGTTCGCCTTCCGCAATGCCTTCGCCGCCGTCTTCGATCAGATCGATACGGCCGAAATAGGGAGAACGGGCCAGCCTGTTCAGCGTCGCCAATTGCTGCTCCATGTGGCGGTGGCTGCGTTCCCGCTCCGACAGAATTTCCGCTTGCTGCTTCATGCTTGCGTATGTCTCGGCGGTCTCCGCGCTATCCTCGAAGTTCACCGTCACGTCGTCCCAAAAATTCGTGCGGATATCCACGATCTCGCCGCGGATGCCGCCAGTTCGTGCTTGCAGCTCTTCCAGCCGACCGGCGATCATGGCGCTCATCTCCGTTACGCGCCGTTGTTCCTCCTGCAGTTCAGGATGTTGATTCGTATTCGACATAAGTGCCTCCTTGTTTCATGAACCCGATATCGTCGATCATAACCTTCCCGGTGGCTGACCGGAATGTGAACGTAAGCGATGCGATCTCCTCCGGCTTGATCCCGTCTTCTTCATCCTGATCGGAACGGAATTCCTTGAGCGGGACAACAAACGATTGAAAAACGGCTTCTGCCGGCGCTTTGTATTTGTTGTCCTTGACGGTACGTTCCAACCAGCCGAACTTCATGAACGCCGTATAGGATGGCGGCTGGAAGGGGATGATGTCGGCCAGCTGGACGGACCAACTCTTGCCCGAGTCGTCTGCGACCGTCAGCTCCGCATCCGGCAGCGGCGGCAGCAGTCCGCCGCTCTCTATCTGCCACTCCGAATTGGCCATGGAGAACAGCAGGCTGCCGTCGCCATAGTCGCTTAATCGCAAGCCAGCCGCCTTGCGGAAGCGAAGCGTATAGGAGGCATCGGGCCGACTCCATTCCATCAGCATCCCGTCCGTCCCTTTCCCGTTGCCGTCCCTGTCTTTGGCCGAGGTTTCCTCCCGCTCCATTCCGGTCGCGGATTCCGACGAAACGAGCGGGCTGATTCCGTCGTAATTCTCGATCGTCAGCATGCCGGAGCTTTCGTACCGGTTCACGTATCTCGTGGACTTCGGCAACCATTCCGCGCCAGTCCTGTAATCCTGGAACAATGCGTTATATTCGCTACGGCCGTGAAGCGTGGCCTCAAGGAACGCGCCGATATACGTCTTGGCAACAAGCCTCTGTTCTTCTTCATCCATCAGTTCTTCGGAATGAAGGAACAAGCCGCCGGGCAAACGCTCGTCCATGCCGCCCCAATCGGTGTTAAACTGACTGTGATTGGCGTTCGAGAGATATAGCTCCGCCTTAAATTTCTCC
>JAQSXN010000066.1 GCA_029256665.1 Paenibacillus sp. | reverse complement strand
TCCACCGGCGAGTTCGTGGAAGCGGAAGGAGCCGTCGACGGGATCATAACGGATAAGGCGCACGGCGACGGAGGTTTCGGTTACGATCCGCACTTTTGGCTGCCGCAGCTCGGCAGAGGGATGGCCGAGCTGAGCAAGGAAGAAAAGGGACGGATCAGCCACAGGGGCGAAGCGCTCAAAAAACTGCTGCCGCTTCTAATGAAGGAACGTTAACGAAGAGATACCGATGCAAGGAGAACAGGACGGCCCCGATTCCCGGCGGCCGTCCTGTTGCGTTTGGATAGACGTTGCGCGTTCATTAACCAACGCTTATCTTATATTGTTTGAGCCATATGTTGACTTGATAGAGATACGCGAAGAGCTGCGGCCCCGACATGAGCTGGCCGAACCAAGGAATATTCGATTTGGCCGAATCCGATTCCGCGAGCGCGCGAACTTTCTTTACGTCGATAAGCGGGAGAAGCGGGGAGTTCGGATCGTTCAGCACGTCCAGCAACAACCCTTTTACCGCCGCCAGATAGTTGGGGTTATGGGTTTTGGGATAAGGGCTTTTTTTGCGATACAGCACATCGTCCGGCAGCACGCCATGCAGCGCCTTGCGGAGAATGCCCTTCTCGCGGTCGCCCGCCGTCTTGATTTCCCAAGGAATATTCCACACGTATTCGACCAGCCGATGATCGCAGAAAGGAACGCGCACTTCGAGCCCGGCGGCCATGCTCATCCGATCCTTGCGGTCCAGCAGCGTCGGCATGAATCTCGTAATGTTAAGGTAAGACATCCGCCGCATGCGGCTCCGCATTTCGTCCTCGCCGGCGAGCTTAGGCACCTCGGCGACGGCGTCGGCATACCGGTCGGAAATATAGTCTTGCGGCTTGATCCAGGCCGAGACTTCCGGGGACAACAGATCGGCGCGCATGGCCGTCGCCAGCGACCAAGGGAACGTATCGGCCTTCAGTGCCTCTTCGCGGTGAAACCACGGGTATCCGCCGAAAATCTCGTCGGCCGCCTCGCCTGACAGAGCGACCGTCGCGCCTTTTTTGATCTCGCGGCAGAACAGCAGAAGCGATGCGTCAACGTCGGCCATGCCCGGCAGATCGCGGGCGAACGTGGCGTCCCTAAGCGCGTCTACCAGCTCGGGCGTGTCGAATTGAATGGGGTGATGGACCGTCCCCAGATGAGAAGTCATTCGTTCGATCCAAGGGGCGTCGCTGTTCGGCTGGAACGCATGCGCCTGAAAATGTTTATCGTTGTCTCGATAATCGACGGAATAGGTGTGGACGTTGCCTTGCCCGTTATCCTCGTAGTATTGGACGGCGAGCGTGGTGAGCGCGCTGGAATCGAGACCGCCGGACAACAGCGTGCAGACGGGAACGTCGGACACCAGTTGGCGTTCGACCGTATCGCGCAGCAGCTCGCCGACATGGATGGCCGTCTCTTCCGCGGACTGTTCGTGAGGCGCGCTTCGTAGCTGCCAATACGTGATCGTTTTTACGCCCGCGCGGTTGACGACCATACATTGCCCGGGTTTCAACTCGCTAAGGTTCTTGTATACGCCTTGGCCGGGCGTGCGCGCCGGTCCCATCACAAAAATTTCGGCTAGACCTTCCGCTCCGACCTCGGCCTTGACCGCGGAGTGCTCCAGAATGCATTTCGGCTCGGAGCCGAACAGGAACAGCCCGCCATTCCTGCTGACGAACAATGGCTTGACGCCAAGCCGGTCCCGTGCCAGAAACAGCTCTTGCGCCGTAACGTCCCAGATGGCAAACGCAAAAATGCCGTTAAACCGCTCGACGCAGGAGCGGCCCCATTCCATAAAAGCGACAAGCAGCACTTCCGTGTCGCAAGTCGTCGTAAAATCCCGTCCCCTGCTCTCAAGCTCTCTACGCAGCTCCGGAGCGTTATACAGCTCTCCATTGTAGACGACGATGTATTGATCGTCGCCGGTATACCTGATCATCGGCTGGGCGCCGTTCTCGGGATCGATGACGGACAATCGGCGATGCCCGAGCGCGCAATGCGCCGATATCCAAGTTCCCGCGGCGTCGGGGCCGCGCGGCGCGAGCGTATCGGTCATGCGCTCCAGATTCGCGCTTTCCCGGGTCAAGTCACTGTTCCAATCGATCCAGCCGGTTATTCCGCACATCCATCTCATTCCTCTCTTTGCTGGACTCCAGTAGCGATAATAACAGTTATATGCAGAAAAAAGGGATAAAATGTCTGTCCACGGGGGGAAGCTAGGTAGGGTAACACCCGGTCAGATTGCGAATATTTCTTGCAAATGGAGAGGGAGGTGAAGGCGACGTGAAAGGACAAGGAGAGCAGTTGCGCGGAGAAGAAGGGCAGCGCGAGCGGTATTACGTATCGGTCCAGGCGGGTCAACTATTGACGGATCCCGAAGCCGCGGCTTACGAGCTGGACATCATGGCCAATGAAGAAGAAGTGAGCCGTTTAAGGGAACTGTTCGAAGAGCTATCGAGCATGGAGGAAGCGGATATCGGCTTTTTCGCCCGCCCCGTGGCGAAGAGCGAGAACGACGAGATGATCAACGGCGCCAGCGACGAAATCATTACGCGAATCTACCGTTTGTTATACGAATGCGGGACGGACGGGACGCGCCGTCATATTGAATCGATGGGGCTCTTGTAGCCCGGAAATCGTAACCCCACGCAACCGGTGGCAGCTTGCCGCCGGTTTATTTCCATGCCGATCGTTAGGCATTCTTGAAGACGCAATCGCGAAACGGCAGAGGACCATCGGTCATAGCGTGCGGTTCTCGCGGTTTATTTCGTTATGGAAGATGACAAGAAAGGAGACGGTTTGTAACTTGTAGGTTGCCGAACGGCTGTACTAATCTTGGGGAGAGGAAGCATTAAAATTTGCATACCACCGTCCTGTATGTGCTACTGCTCACGGGGCGCTCATTTATGCCCGCCAATCTTTTGCTGGGTGCTGTAGGTAAGGAGCGCAGGCAGCAGAAAAACGATGAAGTCGTGCTGCTATTTATGCTCTTTACCAATGACTGTTACACGGAGACCGCTGATCATTACCAAAGTGTCATGGCCAAACTGAAGGAGTACCGGCGTTACCTGAAGGCGCTCCGGAGAGATATCGATCAGCTGATCTTTGATCTTCCGCTAGATGGACTGCCTGCCTTTACGGCTTTCGGTGCTCGCATCGGCTCCAAAGAAGCCAAGATGCTGGCGCTGATCATGGCCAAGATTAACGAAAGCAATCCGGATACGGCATCGGATCTGCTCGAGCAGCATTACGAGACCTTCCTGGACTACCGCCGTCAGCGGCGCAAGCGGAAGCTACGGTCCAATGGCTACATCGGGTTTACCGTCATCTTTTTGGCTATTATTGCGGTGCTCTTCTTAATCAGCACGTTAGCCGGTGCTTATCAAGATACGTTAATGAATGTGCTTTAATCGAAATACCAAACTAAACAAGTCCGAGCAAGGACAAAAGGAGCCAATTCACATGGGAAAAGCAATTGCAGTCGTACTTCTAATCGCAGCAACTCTGGTACTAATCAGCCTGACCGTATTCTCCGACCAAGGTGTATTCGGCGATGCCAAGACGCAGCGTGATCGTGCCAGCCAAATCTCGTATACCATTACCGTTCCGACAGCGCTGCCTTAACGGATTATACGTTGTACGTGAAGGGAGGGAGCCGGTGCATTCTCAACGGGTGACCGGCAATAAGGGATGAAAAGCGTCATCGCTTTACTGTTTCTTTCGCCGATCCTGCTCTATGTTTGGTTCCAACCGAGCATTGATCGAACGATTCAATACCGAGACCAGGTGCTGCAGAAGCAGGCTTATGAGATGGCCCACCTCGCTGCGCTGGAGGGCCGGCTGACGCCACAAATTCGAGAGGCTATTCTTGCCAAGCTAGAGTCGGTTCTCTTTAACCGGCAGAAGGTCATCATCTCCGGTCCCACGTCAGCCGTCGAGCGCGGTGAGGTGCTCACGGTCACGCTGCGCTATCCGCAAGGCCGGACGGAAATCTTTGACTTGTTCGGTCGCTCAAGCAGCCGTGATTACTACTACAGTATTCCGATCATGTCTGAGTACGTGGAAGGCCAGCTATGAAGTGGGTCATCACGCTTATATTGTTGATGCCGATCTGGCTGTATTACGACGCCTGGAGTCACGATGAATATCTGCAGAGTAAACTGAAGGTAGAGCTGAAGGATGGGCTGAAGGTAGCCACGCACGATGCCGCTCTTCAAGTGGATCCGGAAGCGCTCGAGGAGGGGCGTGTGGTCTTTTTGCAGGAGGCTGCCGAACAAGCTTTTCTTGCCTCCATCCAGCGTAGCTATAGGCTGGATACGACGCTTCAGCCTTTGCCGGAGAGTATCTGGCAGACCTCATTTAGAGTCGTGCATTTTGAACGCGTCGAGGACGGTGAATTCCCGAAGTACTATAATAGCGGGCCGCCTTTTTATTACGGGGATACGCTGAATGGCCCGTCTATCGTGACCATCGTTCAGGTCAAGCATCCGCGCTTCTATGGCATCTCACGCGATTTTAACTATACGGTTGGAAGCAGCCATGAATACATGTTCTGATCGTTGACATTTAAGCTACATACGATCCAGGCTGAAAGTATTATCCGACATCTCGGCAGCTTGCACGAGTCGGATTTGCAGGCAGCTGTGAGGAAGTGCAGAGAGCTGTTCTAAGTAATATATACATATTGACATCGTGGGTGAGGACCAAGACTCCCTTTTTCGTCATTAAACTGAGAAATCTCAGCTCGAAGGGTCGTAAGCATCACTCTGAGTATCTCCGAATAAGCTACTGATCTACGTTCAAAAGGATAAATATTTTCGTATACAATACTGTGAAGGAATTGCAGTCACTTTTTCGAATTTTCAATTTTGAATTGGGTTCCACTAAATGCGTATTGAACTGAAATTTCCGACTGTACCGGTTCCAGACTTCACGACCGTCGTATCTACTGAGGATACTGTCGTATCGTCCGCTACCGATGTATGGATCGGCTTTGACGGGGAGTCGGCCGGTGCCGGCGATCTGTAGCAGCTGAACTTGTTGTACAAGGTGCATCGTTAGACTCGCACCGCCAAAGGCTGGCATAGCCGGATTCAACCTGTTATTGCAATGAACGCCTAAGAACCTCGCCGATCTAATGATCGACGAAGTTCTTCGTTATGGCCATTGCATGATCGCAAGTCACACCTCCGAAGAACCTCTTCAGCCCCGTCAAGTCGCCGGGCCTGATGCCCCGGCATACGAACGTCATGACGGCCGCCGGATCCCCCTTTTTTCAGAGCTGCATTGACAGATCGTGTCGAACATGGTGGACACCCTTATGGGAAATGCATACAATCAGTAGAAAAAGGAGAGGTGGACGCACATGAGAACCTTTCAATCCAAGCTGATGCTGTTTCTGGTGCTGGTCACCTTGTTTCCCGTCATGATCATGGGAACCTACGCCTATCATATCTCGGTGAAGACAGTCCGTGCCAACGCTATGCAGGGTATGCAGGCGGCTCTCGAGCAGATCGGACACAATGTGGATTTCCAGATGACCCTGTACAAGAAGTACATGGACTTCATGGTGGCGTCGGACGAGCTGAAAAAAGTGCTGTTCGGCAATGATTTCGACAAAACGAAAGTGGAGACCCGGAATGCGTATCAGGAGCTGGATACCATCATGAACCGGCTGTTTTTCGAGGAGCGGCTTATCGGCCATGTGGAATTCTACCGCGACCATGAGCTGCTGCACTCCTATTCGGGGACGGGAGGCGTAAGCGGCAGCGGGATCGGAAACTCGGCCATCTATGACCGCGCAATGGACCAGCACGGCAAGGTATACATGGAGAAGCTGCCATCCGCCGACAATTCCGACGGAGGGTATTACGTATTGGGGCGACGCCTGTACGACAACATGGATCGTCACGAAGACGATTCGTATTCGGCAGGCGTATTCCTGTTCGTACGCGAGACGAATTTCTCGGCCATTATTCGCGAGAGCAACTCGTATACTCGCGGAGTGATGACGATCAGCACGCTGGACGGCACACCGCTTGCCCGCACAGGCGGGCTTGGGCTTGCCCGGTCCGAGCTGATCACGAACGAAACGTTGGGCAATTCAGCCGGGCCTTCGGTAGGACAACGCAGCGTCTCCTTGGAGGGAGAATCCTACATGGTCGGCTACTACCGCCTGCCGCAATGGAATATTCAGATCGTTCAGGTACTGCCTCAGTCCGAGGTGACGGGAGGCATCGCCACGATCGCCAGATCCACCTACTTGTTATGCGTCGTATTGCTCATCATCTTGCTGACCGCGTCGTGGGTGTTCGCCCGCAAGTTTGCAAGACCCGTGAAAACGATGGTTCATGCGATGAGACAAATTCAGGCCGGCAAATTCAACATTCAGGTCGCAACGAACTTTGATAACGAGTTTGCGGTGATGGCCGGTTCGTTCAACTTCATGGCCGCAAGATTGAAGGAGGTCGTCGGGCGGCTGGTCGAAGAGGAGAAGCGGCGGGGCGACACCGAATTCCAGATGCTGCAGTATCAGATCAACCCCCATTTCCTCAACAACGCGCTTGGCTCGATTCGTTTGCAAGCGCTGACACGGGGCGAGAGCGTGCTGGCGGATATGATTTATACGCTCGCGCGAATTTACCAGCGGACGCTGGGAAACGGCAAACGGCTCATCCGATTAAGGACAGAGCTGGCGAACCTGAAGGATTATATCAAGATCCAGCAGATGCAATACGCGAATGCGTTGCATGTCTATTTTGACGTTGAGGATGAACTGCTCGAATTGTATATACCGGGCCTGCTGATGCAGCCGCTTGTCGAGAACGCGATCTTCCACGGTTTGAACACGGCGGAGGATAATCCGACCTTGCGGATCGGCGCTCGCCGGGAGGGGAAGCAGTTGCTGCTGTCGGTGAGCGACAACGGTGTCGGCATGACAGCGGCCAGAATCAGGGAAGTGCTGGCGGAGGATACGAATATGGCGGATCGGCTGAGCAAGATCGGCGTCCGAAATGTTGATCAGCGAATCAAGCTGCTTTACGGCGAGAATTACGGCATTGCGCTGCAAAGCGAAGAAGGCGTGGGAACGGAAGCCGTCATCCGGCTGCCGGCCATGGAGAATGAAGGGAGAAGTTTGGCATGAAAAAAATAGTAATTGCGGATGACAACCGGGTCGTGGTGGAGTCGGTTGTTCGCTTGATTCCATGGGAGAGCCACGGCTTCGAGATCGCGGCTACGGCATTTGACGGGGAGCAAGCTCTGGAGGCGATCCGCGAGCGCGGCGCCGATATTGTCATTACGGATATCAAGATGCCGCGCATGGACGGATTGGAGCTGATCCGAAGAATCAAAGAGGAGCTGTCGCTGGACGCGAAGACGGTTGTGCTCAGCTCGTATAATGACTTTCAACTGGTGCGAACGGCCATGCGTCTCGGAGCCTCGGAGTATATTCTGAAGACGGAGCTGGAGCCGGCGGCTTTGCTGGAGCTGATGAACGAGCTGTCGGATGCGCTGGACAAGGAAAGAGACGATTCAGTCCCATGGGAGGGACGCGAGGATGACAGAGCGGAAGCGGCGTCCGCGTTGCCGCTCGACATGAGAGAGGAACTGCTGCAAAGCCGGCGCCATATTCGCAATCAGCTCTTGCGCGAGTTTTGTCTAGGCTATGCGAGCGAACAACAATTTCTGGAGCGGAAGAAGGACTGGCTCCGTATTCGGTACCGGCCGGACGGCCGGCATTATATGCTTTATTTCGCAGTGGACAACTTCCAGAAACTTCTGAATTTGCGCTGGCGAAAGGATGAGCATCTGCTCACATTTGCAATAATGAACGTGCTGGAGGAAATCGCCAACGACTCCGCCGATCTGTTTGATAACGGATCCGGCGAGTTTGCCATGCTCGCCTCCAGCGAAGACGAGAGCGGGGCCGAGGAGGCGAAACGCGTATTCGAGCGTCTGTCGCAGGCGCTGCAGCGCCACTTCCAGGTGCAGGTGTCCGCCGGCTTCAGCGAACTGCGCGCGCAGGACGACACGGTTCCGAAGATGTTTATTCGCGCTGTTCAGGCTTGCCAGCTCAGGTTCATGCTGGGCAAGGGCAAGCTCATCCATGAACGGGAGCTGGCGCGAAACGGCTATCCGGGCAAACGTCCGGAGCCTGAGCTAGGCAAGGAGCAGGTGGAGCATCTGCGCAATGTGCTGAACAGCTTCCATCCGGTGCTGCTGCGGGATATGATGAGTTCGCTGCCGGCCCGGCCGGGCGAAACGTCGCGGACGGACTATCTGCGCGTGCTGCGCCAATATGAGAAATATACGTTTGTGCTTGCCGAATTTGCGGACAAGCACGGCTATCAGGATCTCTTCGCGCCCATGCTGGAGAGCTTCAACGAACTGATCTTCGAGCGTGAGTCGATTCCCGAACTGAATCGCAGGCTGCTCGAGCTGTTGGAAGCGATGGCTAATGCGATGGCGACGGGCAACAGTCTGGTCAGAGCCGTCATTCGCTACGTGCAGCTTCATTACCGGGAGGAAATTACGCTGCAATCGGTAGCGGAGCATATCGGAGTAAGCAGCGCCCATCTGGGTCGGCTCATACAGAAGGACCAGAACATGAACTTCTCGGAATACGTCAATCAGTTCCGGATCGAGCGCGCCAAAGAGCTGCTGGCGGAGGGCCGGCTGCGCGTATTCGAGATTGCGGAAGCCGTCGGATACAACAGCGTGGAGCACTTCAGCCGCATGTTTAAGCGAGTGGCCGGCATGAGTCCGCGGGAATTCGCCACCGGAGAGGGACAGCGCAAAAAGCTGCAATAAGGAATGAAGTACTAAAAGATCAATAAATGTTCGATACGATCATTCAGTCGCCGATTCCGCGATGGTACCATGAATGCATGGAAAACAATCGAGGACAGGAGTTGCGCCCTGCCCCTGCACCTAAGGAAGAGGAGGAACTGAACCGTGCATACATCAATGGCAGAGACGGGCACGAATCGGCCGCCTGCCGCCGCGAGCAGGCTGTCGCGCACGATGATCAAGCTGCGCAGGCAGAAATATTTGTTTCTGCTTATGCTGCCGGGCATCGTATATTTTGTAATTTTCAAATACATCCCGATTTACGGCGTTGTGCTGGCCTTTAAGGAATTTAATCCGATGGACGGCATTCTGGGAAGTCCCTGGGCGGGGCTGAAATATTTCGAACGAATATTCGTCTCCGATTCGGTGCTTCAGGTGCTGTACAACACGCTTCGAATCAGCTTTCTGAAGATCGCGTTGGGCTTTCCGGCCCCGATCCTGTTCGCGCTGCTGTTGAACGAAATAATGAACAACAAGCTCAAGCGAATCATCCAGACGATTTCGTATTTGCCGCACTTCTTGTCCTGGGTCGTCATCTCCGGGCTGGTGTTCCAGCTTCTGTCGCCGAGCTACGGACTGTACGGCTACATCTACGACCTGATGGGATGGAAGACGGAGGTGCTGCTCTCCAAGCCGGGATCGTTCCTGGCCATCATCGTAACTTCCGACATCTGGAAGGAGTTCGGCTACGGCAGCATTATTTATTTGGCGGCGATCGCCGGCATCAGCAGCGAAATGTACGAGGCGGCCAAAATCGACGGAGCGGGTCGTTTCAAGCAAATTTTCTATATCACGCTCCCCAGCCTGCTGCCGGTCATCAGCATCATGTTCGTCCTGCGGCTCGGCAACGTGCTGGATGCGGGCTTCGATCAAATCTTCAATCTGTACAATCCCGTCGTCTACGGGGTGGCGGATATTATCGATACGTACGTCTACCGCATCGGTCTGGCGGACTTCCAGTACAGCTTCGGCACGGCAGTCGGGTTATGCCAGGGCGTCGTCGCCCTCGTGCTGGTCGTATCGGCCAACTGGATCGTACGCAAAATGACGGATCATTCGATCTGGTAGGAGGAAATTCGTAATGGGCATTCGCAAGAGCAGAGCGGAGAAGCTGTTCGATATCGGCAACGCCGCCCTGTTGATTCTGGCATCCGTGACGATCCTGTATCCGTTCTGGCAGCAACTGGTCATCTCGTTCAGTCAACCGGCGGAAGCGCAGAGAATCGGACTTCACCTGTATACGGCGCAGCCGACGCTGGACGCTTACAAACGTATCTTTCAAGGCAACACGATCTTCGACGCGTATTACTGGACCATTCTCAGAACCGTGCTGGGAACCGTTCTGACGGTGCTGGTTACGTCGATGCTGGCGTATCCGCTGGCCAAGACGTATTTGTGGGCGCGCAAGTTCTGGATGTGGATGGTCGTGTTCACGATGTTTTTCAGCGGCGGCCTGATTCCGATGTATCTGCTTGTCAAAAATCTGCATCTGACCAACACGATCTGGGCGCTCGTGCTGCCCGGAGTCGCCAGCGCCTGGAATATCATCATTCTGCGAAATTTCTTCTATTCCATTCCGGAGGAGCTGGAGGAGAGCGCGCGGATGGACGGCGCCAACGATCTGTACGTCTTCTTCCGGATTATCGTTCCGCTGTCGGCGCCGGTTATGGCGACGGTGACGTTATGGACGATCGTGCATCACTGGAACGCCTGGTTCGACGCGCTGATCTACATTACCGGCAATGAAATCAAAGTGCTGCAAATCTTGCTTCGGGAAGTGCTTAACGACGCCAGTCAAATGTCGGGGCTAAACCCGCTGCTGGCGGGCTCCGAGGCGGATATGGACGGGCAGCATTACACGTCGGAGTCGATCAAGGCTGCCATACTGATGGTCGTTATTCTTCCGATCGTATGCGTCTATCCGTTCCTGCAAAAATATTTCGTCAAAGGCATCATGATCGGCGCGGTGAAAGGCTGACTGCCGGTCTTGCATATAAAGGTGCAATCTTAAATCTATTACAGAAGGGGTAGACTCATGAAAAAAAGACGGTTGTTAAGTTCAGGTTTGGCCTTATGTCTGACTGCGGGATTGCTTGCCGGCTGCAGCGGCGGCAACGGCTCCTCTACATCAAGTCCTTCGCCGACAGCTTCCGCGACTGCAAGCAACGCGGGCGGCCAGCAAGATCCTGCTGCGGAAGCCAAAAGTTATACGATCAAGCTGTT
>JAQSXN010000065.1 GCA_029256665.1 Paenibacillus sp. | reverse complement strand
GAGCTCGCCGGGATTTAGCGTGCCGCCGATTCGCGCTCTATGTAGCGGCGCCGTAATGTCGACTACGCCGCCGAACGGCGCGCTGCCCTTCAACCGGTCCGCGGCATAGGCTTCGTCCGTAGCCTGAAGCAGCGTCTTTACGTCTTCGAGCTCCGTCGCCGGCTTCAATGCTTCGGCCGCGGATTTGCCGAGGGACGTGCTGGCATGTTTCGTTAATTTATCTATAATTTTCGGATATTCAAGCGTCGTCAATATTTTGGAATCCAACAAATAACACTCCTCTCGCCCTTATATTATAGCCGAACCTTAGGCGCGTTGCACGATTCGGCGTGAGATATTGGGAGGTCGATTTCTCGCCTCACATGAAATCTTGGATAGATGACCATACTAAGCGAGCAACAACCGCGTAAGTTTCCGTTTGCTTGCAGACTTAATATGGCTTTGCCAACCGCTTCTCCACACCATGAAGGAGGTAATTGCATTGACGTTTCTCGGGCATGTCGTAAGGTTTATCGTTGCAGCGCTAGTATTGATGCTGGTCGGGTTTATCGTGCCGCAGTTCAGCGTAGGCGGGTTCTGGAGCGCCTTGTTCCTCGCGCTTGTCATCGCCGCTTTAGGCTGGATTGTTGAAGGAATCTTCGGCAAGAGGGTCACGCCGTTCGGCAGAGGCATCGTCGGGTTTATCGCCAGCGCCGTCGTCATCTGGGTCGCCCAGTTTATCGTCGGCGGCGTAACCGTCACTTGGCTTGGGGCGATTCTCGCGGCTCTGGTCATCGGGATTATCGACTTGTTCATTCCGGTCAGCACGCCCTACGAAGCAGGCCGCAATCGTCACGACTAAACAGCGTTACTTAGAGTGGAACGACTTCGGGCGTCGAAAGTCGCGGCACTCCGCCTCCTCGCGGTTCGGAGTGCCTACTCCGCCGCAGCAACAACTGGACAAACCTTTGCCGACCGCAACCGGAGGTAGAGGTTTGTTCATTGTTGCGCAATTTCTTCAAACGTTTGTCAAGGAGTTGTCACTTGGCTTTCTTTATCATGTCCAAAATTAGGCTACAATGAAAGTGAAACAATATTTATAGCCATTCTAGGCCGAAAGGGGACATAATTTACAATGAAAAAATGGATCGCATTCGCGTCGCTCATGGTGCTAACGCTCATTATCGCCGCTTGCGGAGCGAACAACGGCGGGAATAACGATAGCGGAGCGGCCGTCGTTATGGCCGGCGTTGAGCCGACAACCGAGATTGTCATGAAGGCAACGAGCTTTGAATTCGACCAACAGGAATATCAGATCAAAGCGGGCGAACCTACCGCTATTGCGCTGAAATCCGTTGGCGGAGTCCATGGCGCCCAAATTTTGAAGACCAAGGTTACGATCGGCAACAATGAATCGGTGACGGTGCAATTCGACAAACCCGGCACTTACGATATTATTTGCAACGTGCCTTGCGGCGGCGGGCATGCCAAGATGAGGGCGAAGCTGATCGTTACTTAATGATCTCAAATTATGATGCCGCTTAAGAAACGGCTGCAACAATCAAGGATCGCGCGGATGCCCGGGACGTTTGGTTTGCTCGAAAGGGAGCAGGCCGTCCCGGGCGTCTTGGTTATGCATTACGTTTTATCAGTAATGCTTAGCCTTAAGGTAAAAAAGTCTGATAGCTCGTTGCCTTCCCCTGCGTTGGCGGCTTTGATAAGATGAACACATATAGGGCATGCAAAAAGTTTTCATTGCCGATTCGATGTTGACTTGCTTCAAAAGTTGCTTCGAGCATCAAAATCGGACTTTTTGAACAACCTCGTAGAGGTACGGGAGGTATGAGGATGGGGCTGATGGAAGCTCGAATTACGTTGATCAGCGGTGCGGGAACGGGTCTTGGCAGGGCGACGGCAATCGCTTTCGCGGCGGAAGGAGCGTCCGTCGCGTTGCTCGGACGCCGCCGCGATAAGCTGGATGAAACGGCTTCGCTCGTGCGAGAACGGACTGGCCAAACCGCGTTAGTGCTGCAAACGGACGTCACGGAGGAACAACAAGTGCAAGAAGCCATCCGCTTGACGCTAGAGCGTTACGGCAGAATCGATGTGCTGCTTAATAATGCGGCCGTCCTGGAGCCCGGTTCCGTTGCGGAGCTCACTTCGGATGATTGGCAGAAGCAAATATCGACCAACCTGACGGCGCCGTTTTTATTGACGAAAGCCGTTCTGCCGGCCATGCGGGCTCAGAAATACGGGCGCATTATCAATATCACATCCAGCCTTTCAAAGAACGGAGCTGGAGGCTTTGCCGCTTATAGCGCCGCCAAAGCCGGTTTGGAATCGTTAACCCGCACCATTGCGGACGAAGAGCATGAGCATGGCATCCTCGTTAATCTTTATAATCCCGGCACGCTCCGCACGGAGATGCATGCGACGGGCAAGGATCCGGCTCTCGTCACGCCGGACATCATTCGGCTTGCCAGCCTTTCCTTTGGCGGACCGACGGGAACGATCCACTCCTATGGATAGCGGCGCCGCGCTCTATATCAAACCAACAAAAACGCCTATTCCGAACTCCGGAGCTGTTGCTCTTCCGGATCGCGAATAGGCGTTTTTAGCATTTAAGGAGATGAGGAGAATGATTTCTAGCTCTTCTCGATGAGTTCAATCCATTCGTTAAACTCCGATTGAAGCTTCGCATATTCTTTGCTGAGCTTGCTATGTTCGTCCAGCAAGGTGGAATGTTCGTTAAGCAGCGCTTCCGCCGAGTTCGCTGCTTGATCACGTTCCCGCTGCAGCTCGTCGAGTCTTTCCTGCCAATCCTCTTGGACATCGACGGAAGCCGCCGCTTCCCTAAGCGCTACCTCCATGCGGTCGCGCAGCTCTTCTTCCATCGCGGCGTATTCTTTGCGCGCTTGCTCCAGTCGCGATAGCTCGTCCTCCAGCTCGCGGATCGACCGCTCCCGGTCTGCAGCCGTACGCTCCGCTTGCTCTGCCCGCTCCGTGGCCGCCTCCAGTTGGCCGCTCGCGATCCGCTCGCGAGCCGCGATCAGCTCGAGTTGACCGATCAGCTCCTGTTCCCGCTGCTCCCGGTCGCTTTCCTCCGCCGTCAATCGTTTCAGCTTCTCTTCGCTCTGGGTTAACATCGCGCCAAGGCGCTCCGCCTCGGCAGCCGCAGACTTCCACTGTTCCTCCAGCTCCGAAGCAAGCTCCATGGATTCCAACTCGATCTTCTCCCGAAGCTCCGTCATCCGGTCATGCCATTCGCGTTCGCGGGCGTCCCGTTCCGCCAGCTGCTCCGACAATTCGCTTTCCTTATTGACGCGTTCCGCAAGCTTCTCCGACAATTCGCGCTCCCTGTTGACGCGTTCCGCAAGCTGTTCCGACAATTCGCGAACCCGTTTGCCGCGTTCCGCGAGCTCCTCCGACAATTCGCGTTCCCTATTGACGCGTTCCGCAAGCCGTTCGACCAGCTCATGCTCGCGGGCATCGCGTTCATCCAGCCAAGCTTGCTCCTCTTTCTGCTGAATGTCGAGCAGCTCCGACAACGTTTGCGCATTGGATTCCGCTTCGCGGAGACGCTCGGCGAGCTTCCGCTCGTTTTCCTCCAGCTCCGCTATAAGCTCCGCTTGCGACTGCCCGTTCGAGCTCGCTTCGCGGAGACGCTCCGACAGCGCGCGCTCGCTCGCCTCCAGCTCCGCGATTCGGTCCGCTTGCGACTGCCCGCTTGTCTCCGACTGGGCAAGCTGCCCGCTTAACGACCGTTCGTTCCGCTCTAGCTCTTCCAGGCGTTGCTTCAACGACTGTTCCGTAGATTTAAGCGCAGCAAGCTGCTCGGACAGCTCAAGCGCCAAGAACTCCGCCTGCTCCAGCTTCGCCGTTTGTTCGCGATTCGCCGTGAGATTGAGCTCCAGCTGCTCGGACAACTGAGCGGCAAGCGCCTCCGACCGGGCGAGCTTGGCCGCGGACTCGCTCTCCTCCGAGCGGATTCGGTCAAGCTGCTCGATGAGCTGGGCATGATTGGCTTCCGCTTCCTTAAGCCGTTGCGACAAGGATTGTTCCTTCGTCTCCATGTCGACAAGCTGCTCCAGATAACCTTCCTCCGCTTGTCCCATGCTCGCGATCTGCTCTTCCAGTTTTTCCGCCTTTCGGATTGCTTCCGTAATGGCGGCTTCCTTTTCCTGCAGAAGCAAAGCCAGCTTTTGATCCGACTCCGCCAACAACGTACTGAACCGGCTTTCGTAGTCTTGCCGCAGCGACGCCAACAGACTCTCGTGCTCAATCCGCAAAGCCGCCGTCCTCGCTTCGAATTCCGAAGCCGCCGTCTCCTTCTCCGAGGTTAGCTCCGCAAGACGCTCACGAGCCACCTCCATCTGCTCTATCCACTCTTCTCGCTCCTGGCCGAGCTGCGTCAGCGAGGAACGAAGCACTTCCTCTTGCTCCATCGCGGCCATGACGCTTTCGTCCGCCGCCTCGATTCGAAGCTCCAGCGCCGCCTTATCGGCGATTCTGAGCTGTTCCAGTTCGGCTAACTGAGCCAGCAGCTTGTCGCGATCCTCCAGCCAACCGCTCCGTCTGCGCTCCAGCTCGTCCCGGCTGCCTTGCTCCACCTTTTCCAGCTCCGTCTTCCAGAACGCGTCGCGCTCCTCCGCCTGCCGTTTTCTTTCCGCCCCCGCAGCTTCGGCGGAAAGACTCCATTCGGTTTCGCGACTCTCCCATCTTAGCTGCCATTCGGTCGACAGCCTCTCGCGTTCCTTTTCCATCTCGGTGGCAAGCAGCCTGAGCGCTTCCTCCCGCTCCTCCGCCAGCTCCTTGACGGCCCGCTCCTTGGCGGCGGAAATATCGGCAAGCTCCAGCATGACCGCGTCCTTCTCCATGGCCATCTTGGCGACAATCGATTCCTTCTCGCTCAGCAGACGCGCGACCGCACGCTCCTGCTCGTTCTTAAGCTCGGAGACGACCCGTTCATGATCTTGCAAGTACGAGGCAAGCGTCAACTCCTGCTCCGTCCGGAGCTCGACTACGGCTTGCTCTTTCTCCTGGATCAGCGCTGCAACCGTTTGCTCCTTCTCGGACATCAAAGAAGACACCTTCTGGTCGCGATCCGCCTCCAGCTTCGCCAGCTCCGTCTCCAATTTGCTCTTGAGCTGCAGCATTTCCGACTTCTTCTCCGCGATCAAGTGTTCGCTGACCCGTTGCAGCTCGGCTTCGTGCTCGCCGCGAAGCGCCGCCAGACGTTCTTCCGCCGCAAGCAGCGCGTCGTTATGCGCAGCCGCATCCGCTTGCTTCTGTTCATCCGCTAGTGCAGCTAATTCCGCGAGCTCCTGCTCCGCCTTCTCCATTGCATCGCGCAGTTTCTTCTCCATTGCTTCCTTGAGCTCGGCGAGGCCCGCCTCCAGCTCTCCGACTTTGCGCTGCTCCGTCTCCAGCTGCTGACTGATCGCGCCAAGCCGCGCTTCTTCTTCAAGCAGTCTAGCGTTATCGCGTCTCAGACGGAATACATCCTCCGTAATTTGCATCGCGCAGAGGACGGCCAATTTTTGCATATCCAAACGAGGATACGTCTTTGCTAGTTTCTTCATGCTATCGTCGATCGAGCTCGCGATTTTCTTCATGTAATCGACGTTGGAATGTCCTTTAAGTTTGTATTGAACACCATATATATCAACGGTTACAACGGTTTGATCTGCATCCACTGTGTCGTATCCTCCTATCGTTTCCATGTGGCAGTTGCCATGCAGAATGCGCCGCGTCCTCATACGATCGCCAAGCATGCCCAAATAATCAAAATAGCCGGCAAGCCCGAATAAGCCCGTAAAAAAGCCGCATCGCAGTTCATAGTTGAACTAATTCGATGCGGCTCCGATAGTTTCCTGCCTACTTGCGCAATTCCGCTCCAAAAGATTGCGTAAGCTGTCCGACGACCTCCGCATGCAGCGAAGTTACCTCTTCATCCGTGAGCGTGCGATCCGCATGACGGTAGACGAGCGCCAGCGCCACGCTCTTTTTGCCGGCTCCGAGACGCTCTCCCGTGTACACGTCGAACACGCGGATCGACTCCAGCAGCTCGCCTGCCGTAAGGGTTGCGGCTTTCGTCAAGCTGCTCGCGCTCACCGCCTCGTCCACGACGACCGCGATGTCGCGTTCCATGGCCGGATAACGCGGCAACGTGCGATATTCGATGTCGAAGCTTGCATATTCGTATACCGGCTCGAGCTCAAGCTCGATCGCGTAAGTATCCGCGAGCTCCCACTCCACTTGATTCGCCGGGTGAAGCTGGCCGACGTAACCGATCGTCATCGGACCCGTTTCCGTCTCCAGCACGATCGCCGCCGTACGGCCCGGATGGAAGTGCTCCGGCTGAGCGGCCGCGTAGGATAGCCTATCCGATAGACCCAACACGGAAGCGATCGTTTCGACGATGCCTTTGGCGTCGTAGAAATCGTAGGTCTCGGCTTTGCCGTTCCAGCCCGCTTCCGTCCGATTGCCCGTGAGCAACGCCGCGAAACGGTGTTTCTCGCGGGGCAGGCGGGTTAACGTCTCCTCGTCCGTATGGAATACGCTCCCGATTTCGAATAACGCGGCGGAATTGTTTTTGCGGTTGCCGTTGTAGACGGCGGTCTCGAGCAGCTGCGCGATCAACGTCGTGCGCAGCACGCTGCGATCCTCGCTCATCGGCATGGCTAGACGGACCGGTCGTGCGCCGTCCGATAAACCTGGGAACAACTCCGTGCGGGCCGGACTGGTGAACGAATAGCTGACCACCTCGTGCAAGCCGGAATCGGCCAGACGCTTGCGGAGCTCGCGGCGGATCGCCTGAGGCTTCGTCAGCGATCCCGGGATGACGTCGCCATAGATCGGAGTCGTCGGGATATTGTCGTAGCCGTGCAGTCTCGCGACTTCCTCGATGATATCCACGGCTCTCGTAATGTCGCCCCTGCGCGTCGGCGCCTCGACGCGGAACGCATCGCCGCCGCCAACTTCGTATGCGAACCGGAGACGGCCGAGGATCGAGCGGATTTCGAGGCTCGACAGCTCCGTTCCGAGGTATCCGTTAATCCGATCCAGCGTCACTTCGACGATTGTCGGCTCCGGCTGTTTGGCGGCTGCTTCGACAATGCCGTCCGTCGCGAGGCCGTCCGCGAGCTGAGCGATCAGAGAAGCCGCGCGGTCGAGCGCCGGAATCACGTTCGACGGATCCACTTCCTTCTCGAAGCGAATGCTGGATTCCGAACGAAGGCCAAGCTGGCGGGACGTTTTGCGAACGGTACCGCCATCGAAACGGGCCGATTCCAGCAAAATGTTCGTCGTCGCGGCCGTAACCTCCGTGCCGGCTCCGCCCATGACGCCCGCAAGCGCGATCGGTTCGTTGCCGTCGGTGATGACGAGCATGTGCGGCTCCAGCTTGCGCTCTTGATCGTCAAGCGTGACAAGCGTCTCGCCTTCGCGCGCCATACGCACCACGATGCGGCCGCCGGGAACGCGATCCGCGTCGAACGCATGAAGCGGCTGGCCATATTCCAGCATCACGAAGTTCGTAACGTCGACGACGTTGTTGATCGGACGAATGCCCGCGGCCATGAGACGGTTCTGCAGCCAAGCCGGGGAAGCCCCGATCTTCACGTCCTTGATGTAACGCGCCGTATAATGCGGACATTGCTCCGGCGCTTCCACGCTTACGGATACGAGCCCTTTGGTTTCGAGCGCGGCGTCCAGCACGGCATTATCCGGCAGTTTCACCTCGCGGCCCGTCAATGCGCCAACCTCGTAAGCTACGCCGAGCATGCTCAGACAGTCCGAACGGTTCGGCGTCAGATCCAGCTCCAGCACTTCGTCGTCGATGCCGAGCACGTCGGCGATCGGCGCGCCGATCCGAGTCGACTCCGGCAATACGAGAATGCCTTCTTGCTGCTCCTTCGGCAGCAGCTTGTCGTTCAGGCCAAGCTCCTTGGCGGAGCAAATCATCCCTTGCGACTCCACGCCGCGCAGCTTGGCGCGTTTGATCTTGAAGTCGCCTGGCAGCACCGCTCCGATGACCGCGACCGGCACAAGCTGGCCCGCGTCGACGTTTGCGGCCCCGCAGACGATCTGCAGCTCTTCGCCGGTGCCTACGTCCACCTTGCACACGTTCAGCTTGTCGGCATCGGGATGTTTTTCCTTGGATACGACATGGCCGACAACGACGCCGGACACCCCTTTATTGCGGGACTCCACGCCGTCGATCTCGATGCCGCCCCGCGTCATTTTTTCGGCAAGCTCTTCGGCCGTCAGCCCGGACAAGTCGATATATTCGTTTAACCATTGATAGGATACTTTCATATTGGTATCATCCCTTCTTTCTTCACATTCTGGCGAATTGACCCAAGAACCGCAGATCGTTGGTATAGAAATGGCGGATGTCGTCGATGCCGTATTTGAGCAGCGCGATCCGTTCCACGCCCATGCCGAAGGCGAAGCCGGTCACTTCCTCCGGATCGTAGCCGCCCATCTCCAGAACGCGCGGATGCACCATGCCGCAGCCCAAAATCTCGAGCCACCCCGTTTGTTTGCACATCCGGCAGCCGTCGCCGCCGCATTGCACGCAGGTCACGTCAACCTCGGCGCTTGGCTCCGTGAACGGGAAGAAGCTTGGGCGAAGACGAATCTGCGCCTGCGAGCCGAACATTTGCTGCACGAATTGCAGCAGCGTGCCCTTCAGGTCGCTCATGCGAATGCCTTTGCCGATGACCAAACCTTCGATCTGGTTGAATTGGAACGAATGCGTCGCGTCGTCGTCATCGCGGCGATATACCTTGCCCGGGCAGATGACCTTAACCGGCGCCATGCCCGCGTTCGCCTTCATCGTGCGTACCTGTACCGGCGACGTATGCGTGCGCATCAAGAATTCGTCCGTGACGTAGAACGAGTCCTGCATATCCCGCGCGGGATGGTTCTTCGGCAAGTTCAGCGCTTCGAAGTTGTAGTAGTCCGTTTCGACTTCGGGACCTTCCGCGATCGTGTAGCCAAGACCGATAAACACGTCTTCGATTTCCTGCGCGACTTTGTTGAGCGGGTGAACGGCGCCGGTCGGCAGCTTCCTGCCGGGCAGCGTTACGTCGATCGTCTCCCCGCGCAGGCGCGCTTCCGTCTCCTCGCGTTGGAACGCCGCTTGCTTCTCTTCGATGACCGATTCGATCGCGCCGCGCACATCGTTGGCCACGCCGCCGATAACGGGACGTTCTTCGGCGCTAAGCGCGCCCATGCCGCGCAGAATTTCCGTCAAAGCGCCTTTTTTGCCCAAATACTTAATGCGCAGGTCGTTCAGGGCGCCTTGCGACGCTACGTCCTGCAGCTCGCGCAGCGCCTCGGCGCGCAGCTCCTCCAGCCTTGCTTTCATTGTTCATCGCCTCCACTAGTTAATAACACATTGCCACTTTCCGCTAACGCCGCCAACGACACTGACGCCTCTGCTACGCAATCGCGCTCGCCGTCTCCCCATTGACTGATGACCTCCCGACCGGCCCTGGCCGCATCTCGCATGCTAACGGACTTGATAGCCGCTATTCAGCCGGAAATCGATCATTTCGAAATCTAACGGTCACAAGAGACCCTATTTCGTCTCATTGAACCATTATCGCCATCAATTACGGCAATAACGTCTCTCCGGTCCGTTAGATTTGAAAAGTCGACAATTTCGCCGCAATAACGTCCCTAACGTCCGTTACGCCAACCAACCACGCCGTCCTCCCTCTTTCCGTTCCGGCGTGCGCGGAACCAAGGTGAAACGGCTATCGCCGTCCTTCAGCGGTTAGGCGCGTCCTTTCGGGGAACAAAAAAAGGCCCTTCCTCCCCGAAGGGACGGAAGAACCGTGGTACCACCCTAATTCCAATCACATAAATGCAGGTAACCTAACGCGCATCATGTGTTTGCTCAAGTCCCGGTAACGGCGGGAACCGTGCTTCTCTACTGACCGACGGACAAATAAGTCCCGGCCGTTCAAGCGCATGCTCCGGAGCGAACTTCGGCAGCCTGATTCCATAAGGACGCTCTCAATCCATGGCGTCCTCTCCCTGTGCGGAAGCACTGCTTACTCTTCTCCATCGTGGCAGAATATTAATCTTTATTATATGCAAGGATCGGAGCCGATGCAACCTTCAGATTCGCCGATGGCTGGCGTTCGCTTCGTTAGCGTGCATCTCCCGCCGCGATGGCGGCGATCGCTTCGCGGATCGACGATGCGTCAGCCCGAAACGCGCCTCCATGGTAACAAACGACTTGCTCGATAGCCAGAGGCAGCAAAACATGCAACGACCGCAGCGCAAGCACCGGATCGAGCGATTGATTCGATATTGGTCCGCACAACTTGCCGTTCGTCACGGTAAGCGCGTCGCCGGCGATTAACGTCCGGCTCGGCCGATGATACAAGCTAATATGTCCCGCGGTGTGGCCCGGGGTATCCAGAACCATTAAATCACCTTCGTCGGACAGCTCTTCGCCATGCTCCAGGATTCGGTTCACGGGCGCGCTTGGCGGATGTTCCAAAACACGCTTGATCGACGAACGATGCGGCTCGGGGAACAGATCGAGCTGCGCGATCGCCTCCGGCGTCGCTTTGGCAAGCGGTTTTTCCCCTTCAATGTGAGGGCGTTCCCACTTAGGCGCGCATACCTCGACTCCTTCCGGCGCCGAAGCCAGAATAGACGGCAAACCCCCGATATGATCGATATCATGATGCGTGATCACGATTCGCCTCAGCTCCGATACCGAATACCCTTTGGACCGCAAAGTCCCGAGTAGCAGCTTGTCTTGTCCCGGATACCCGCAGTCGATCAGCGTCAACCCTTCCTTGCTCACCGCCAAAACCGGATAGATCGTGTTCGATTCGCCGAGCACTTCGGCCGTTATTTCCAGCACCTTCAATTCAGGAGTAATCTTCATCCAAAAAAACCTCCCACTGTTATGATCGTTTCTTAGAGAAACTATCATACAACAATGAAAGAGTTTTTAAAATACAATAATTTATTATTATAACATAAAAATATTTTTTTGTCAATAGTTTTTTTTACATCAAACTATCGGTCTACGAATCAATCCGCATCATCATCTCTTCTAGCAGACGAATCCTGGCAAACG
>JAQSXN010000064.1 GCA_029256665.1 Paenibacillus sp. | reverse complement strand
CCGTATATCCCGTTGCCGGCAATACGCAGCTTGCCCTGGACGCCGGCACCGCCGGCGCCGAACCTCGCCGGAACAAACGTTGGCACGCCAGACTCCGTGTCCAGCGCGATCGCGGTCATGCCCGCGAAGCCGTTCCCACCCGACTTGCCGCCCAACACCAGCTCTCCGGCAAATCCGCGAAGCGGCCGGACGGTCTTGCCGTCGGCAGACACGAGCTCCAGACGTACCTCCAACACTTGGTTGCCGATCAAGCGCCCGCCGCGCTCGGCAAGCTGCTTCTCCGCTTTGGACAACAGCGCCGCCGCGCGCAGCCCGATCACAAATTCGCCGCCTGCTTCGGCTTTATCAAGCGCCTCCGCCAGTCCGTCCGCCGGCAGGCGGAGCGTGCCGAACGGACTCGCCAGCTCGATCAATCCGTCCGGGATGCCTCCGAGCGCTTGAGCGAGCCCATCTACGGGCAAGACGGCTCTAACGACCGCAGCTTCCTCCAAATCGTCCGCGCTAACGGAGTAGCTCAGCACCTGACCGGAAGCCGGCTTATCCTTTAGCTGCTCCAGCTCCTTTAGCAAGCCGTCCTTATTCACCCTAACAACGGCGATACGTTCTCCGTCCGCCCCGGTCGCCCGCTCCAGCTTCGTCCGCTCCGACTGCGGCGCTACTCCGCCTCCAGGCGTTCCGCCGCCGGCGGCATTGCGCGTAATGACGACCGACTTCTCGTTTGTTTTGTAGCCGTCCACGTAGATCTCGATCTTCACCGTATTCGCGCCAAGCTCGAGCGGAACGACGGCAGCAAAGTAGCCTTCCTCGCTCAGCGCAGGCAGCTTCACGCCGTCCACGAACGCCTCTGCCGTGCCGCTGCCGAGCACTTCCGCTTGACCCCGAATCTCGATCGTGCCGTTTGTCGTCTGCGAGCCTTCGTATTGCAGGAAACCTCTCAGCACCGAAGATTTCGCGATATCGCCAATTTCGTAGGCGTTCGCGACAAGCTGACGATTCGTTCTCGTCCCGGAAGGATCCAGCGTCGAGATGACGAATCCGCCCGTCGGAATGGCGCTGTTCGTATCGTCGGTCGTCCCCCAGCTCCAGTTGACCGCTTGCGTGCGGTTCGGCATCTTGGTCACGACTCCGTCCCCGTCTACAACGACCTCGACGTTGAATCGTCCGCCGCCGGTCGTGGCCCCGAAGCCTTCGGTATACACATTGATGTCTCCCTCGACGAGGTTAATATCGTAAAAGTCGGCCTCCAGAAATTGATTTGGCTGCCCCGGCAGGCTTAAGCCCAGCTGGTAATCCTTGACGTACATCTTGTCCTGCAGCGACGCGGCGACGACCGGCCAGTTGACCTGCGACGCGTCGAACAGCATGAGCCCGTTCGAATTCCGAAGCCCGGATTGGAAGATTTCGCGCTGCAGCTCCGGCTCCTGAATATTGTTCATCGCGATTCCCGCGTACAGCGGAATTTCCCCGTTCGTCACGATGTTCCCCAAGGTGATGTATTTCTCCACCTCCGGACCCGTCTCCTGATAGGCGCCGATCATGAGGAAATCGAGATGCTCGATGTAGCCCGTCTCGTAATAATCGTCCGTGTACACGGCGGGATTGCCCAGCCCGAGTCTCTCGTCGTAGCGGAAGTTCGGGCTGCCCCAATGGACGCCGTTCAAATAATAGGTTTCGAACCAGGAGCCGACGTAAGAGGACACTTCGATCGTCCTTCCCGACTGAGACTCGAACGCGTCCACCATGTCCTTTACTTCCTGAAAATAACTCGTGATGACGCCGGAGCGGAACGCCCACCATTCGTTAATCAGCGGACCGTCGACGCGCGTCGCGCCCTCGTACCGGAAGACATCCCGAGGCCATGCCGCCAGCGTCTTGCCCCGTTCCGCCAAATACGCTTCGAACTTGACGCGGGTCACGTCGGAGAAATCCGCCGTTTCGTTGTCGTACCGGCCGCGGTCGTGAATGACGCCGTCCACGTCGTAGTTTTCGATCACTTCCCGGTAAGTCGCCAGTTGGAACGCGCGCACGTCGTCGTTGGCCGGATTCACGAACGCCACGAGTCCCGGCGCCGAGCTGTCGCGAAGACGCTTGATGACGCCTCCGTCCTGATGTTTGTACACCCGCTCCTCCCAGTCCAAATGATCGTCCAGCAGCGCGAACTCCCGGCTTGCGATGGACCCTTCCGCGAAGTCGTTGATCGCCGCGTGCACCTTAAGCCCGAGCGCATGACCGTGGTCGATGAACTCCTGCAGCAAATCCAGGTCGGGGCTGGCGCCCGCTTTACCCGGAGCCGTAATGTCGCTGACGTACGGCCGTCCGGTCAACGTCGATTTTTTATAGGATGCGAACCCTTCCACGCCCTTCACGTCGAAGGCGATGTCCGTCGTGCCGCTATCCTTCGCTCTTTTCAAAAACTGATAGACGTTGTCGCTAGTCTGGAACTTCTTTGCGTTGGCCGCCTGATCGACCCACAGGATGACCTGCTTCTCCAAGGCGGAGCCGGGACGCGCGAAAATAACGAGATCCTTCTCCTGTTGAAGCTCACCGTTTTTGATCACCTCGACCTTGGCGTAATTGACGCCGGCCGACAAGGCAAGCTCGTACGAGAAAGCGCCATCCGCCGCAAAAGGAACTTCCGTGCCGTTTACCTTCAATACCGTGTCGGCGCCATCTTCCAGATTGCTCAGCTTGCCGCTAATCGACGTCGTTTGTTCGGTTACCGTATACATCGAATAATTGTCCAGGCTCAGCCTGACCAGCAAGCCGTTGTCGCCCATCAGATCGGAGAGCGGGACGACTTGCCCGTTTTTGCGAAGCTTGATGGCATCGCCGACTTTGAAGTAGGTAGCCAAATAACGTTTGATCATATTGTTCGCGTAGGAGGAGTCCTGCGCGTACAACACGTACCCGCCTTCCGGAATGTCCAGTTCCGTCGGCCCGGTCCAGACCGGCGGGTTGCCGCCGACGGAAGGATTGACGACGCGCGCCACTTTGCCGTCCGGCCCGACCTGCACCGCCACGCTAGTCATCGGAACGGTCAACGTCGCCCCGTAATTGCGCGTGTACAGACCGACAAAATCCGTAACGTTCGCTTCCGCGGGAGGCACGTCCATCACCGCCAATTGCTTGCGTGGGCCTTCCAGCGTGATCGTTATGTCAATGGGAGCTGCCTCCACCTCGATATAATCCCCGGCTTGGCCGGCGCTGTCGTACGTAATGGACACCATCTTGGCAGCCAGCTCCGTCTGATCTCTCCAGAGCTTCACCGAAGCTTCGTTGACTCCTTCCAGCAGAGAAAGCGTGCTGGCGAAAGATCCGGCGCTTCCAAGCGCGACGTCGGTTCCGTTCACCGTGACCCTCAAGCCTTCGTTCGCCTTATAATGCAGGATCGTGCCCTTCAGCTCGTATACGGGAACCGTGACGGTCTCCGCATCCGCCGCAGGAGCGGTCAACGCCAGCCCGGGCAGCACGTTCAGGAAATCATTGGCCGTGACAACGGTCCCGTCTCTCTTCAACGTCATAACATCCCCAGTCTTAAAATGCTCGTAAATCGGCTTCCGGAATACCGACGTCGACCAGTCGGCATCGCTGGCCAGCACGACGTAGCCGCCATCCGGAATCGCGACGCGATGGCTGGCTTCCCAGCTGGCCGGCTTGCCGCCCGCGCCAAGCTCCGGGCTCGGTCCGTGCACCTTCGCGATCAGGCCGGTCTCGTCCACCTCCAGAGCCAGATTGCCCTGCTTGACGAATATTTCGTTGCCGTTATCGGTATTCGTGACGCCCGCGCCACTTGTAAATAAGGAGATATAATTGCTCTTCTGCGGCGGCGCGTCGACGTTCTCGTTGACGTACTGAACGGCCAGCGCCGTTCCGCCGTCCTGCGACTCCAGGGTGACGGCTCCGCTTGCCGCAAGCGTTGCAAACGGCGCGGCTTCGCCATCCTCCGCCCCTGCCCGGACCAGCTGAGGCAGCAACCCCGCCAACAACGCGGCAACTAGCATTCCGCTGCACATTCGTAAGAAACGTTTGCCCACATCATCCACCATCCTTCACCGAATTGGTTTGCATGATCGCTTGGCAAACAAGCAGCCCGCTATGCGCAGCCGCTTGTTTGCCGAAATGCTCTAGGATGACTTTCGTTTCTTGTCCTTGCTTTGGGCTCTTGCCCTCGCTTGTTACTTCGTCGACTGATACCACTCGTTCGCCTGCTGGATCGAATCCGTGCCCCCCTCGGCCATCCATTTAGCGAGAAACGTATCGTAATCGGCGATCTTCTCCGAACCCGCGATGTACATCAGTACTTGATCGTCCAACAGCTTGGTCAGCTTCTGCTTGTTCTTGGACACCGCGTCGATTGGAGGCGAGACGGACATCGGATCCACGACGATGTTCGTCGCGGCGGCGTTGGCCTGGAACGCCTCGTAATAGGATTGCAGAACCGGATCCTTGCGGACGCGCGCTTGCCAATACGTCGGATAGTTATGCTCGTCGACGCCGGTCATGTACACGCTCGCGTTTGTCAGGTCGTCGTTGAACTTCGGCAAGAGCGGATAATATTTTTCTTCCTTAAACTCATGGTGCACGCCTTCCTCGCCGATCGCCAGCTGCTTGAACGTCTCCTTCTCCAGCTTGGCGTCGATCAGCTTGATCGCGTCCTCCTTCAGCTTGGATACCTTCGGCACGGCGATGAACCAGGTCGTCGCGAGATTGACGCCGACCGACGCCTTCCCGTCCTTGCCCTTCAAGTACGGAATGATGCCGATCTTCGCTTCGGGGAAGTTCTTCACGAGCGCGGCCTCCGCGCTCGACGCGCTCCACCATGCGAGCTTATACATCGCCGCGTTGCCGCTGGCGAACTTCTCGATTGCCTTGGCGCTCGTGTTGATCGGCATTTCGGAATCCAGCAGTCCTTCGCTGTACAGCTTGTTCATGAAGGTCAGGAATTCCTTCATCTGCGGCAGCTCCGCCTTATGCACCAGCTTGCCGTCGATGTCGGTCCATTCGTTGATGACGCCGAACGCGGTCGCGATGTCGCCGTAGATGGAGTCTTTCGTTCCCGTGAGCGGCACGATGCCTTTCGCTTCCTTGATTTTTTTCAGCACTTCGTACAGCTCATCGGGCGTCGTCGGCGTCTGCAAGCCCAGCTCATCCATCCAATCCTGGCGGACGACGAGCTCCTCCCCGACGCTAATGCCGGAGCCGGTCTCCGGAATCGCGAAGATTTGGCCGTCGATCGTCGCGCTCTTCCACGAATCCTCCTTAATCGCGGCTTTGATGTTCGGGCCATGCTGCTCGATCAGCTCATCGAGCGGCTCCAGCGCCCCCGCGGTCGCCAGCTTGTAGAACTGGGCGGAGCCCAGCTTCATGACGTCGAAGTTTTGTTTGTTGGCCACCATCAGGTTCAGCTTCTCGTCGGCGTTCTCGGCCGGCAGCATCTCGTATTTCGTCTTATAGCCGGTTAACGCCTCGACTTGTTTGCCTGCCGGATCCACGTTGGGATCGAACAACCCGTATTGCATGAGCATTGTCAGCTCGGGCTTCTCGCCGCCCCCGTTATCCGCGCTAGGCTGAGCGGAAGCTTCCGGACTGGCGCTTGCCGAAGGGGACGAGGACGGCGAAGCGTTGTTGCCGCTGCAGGCGGCTAGAAGTAGAGTACAAGCGGCAAAAATGGCGATGACGGACCTTTTTCTCATAGAAGAACCTCCCGTTTCATAATGGTCGAAGCATACTGCCGGATCCGGCGGCGTTTCCCGTTCCGGCCGGACCTTACGAGATAGCATCACCGCCCTTCAGAAGATTGGTCGAATAGCCTATTATCCTTTGACGGAACCTACGAGCACGCCCTTGACGAAATATTTCTGCAGGAACGGATACACGAACAGGATGGGCAGCGTCGCCAGCATGATCGAAGCGGCCTGGATCGACTGGGGCGTCGTGTTGAGCGCCGCGTCCACGTTGTCCTTCAGAAACTCTCCGCTGGACGAGACGAGCAATTCCTTCAGGAATAGCTGCAGCGGCTTCAGGTCCTGATCGGTAATGTAGATCATCGCCGCGAAATAATCGTTCCAGAAGGCGACGGCGAAGAACAACGCGATCGTCGCCAGCACCGGCAGGGACAGCGGCAGCACGATGGAGAACAGGATGCGGATGTTGCTGGCCCCGTCCAGCTTGGCGGATTCCTCCAGCCCGTCCGGCAGCTCCTCGAAATAATTTTTGATGATCAGCATGTTGAACACGTTGATGGCCGCGGGGAGGAACAGCACCGGAAGCTTGTTGATGAGGCCAAGCTCCTGCATGAGCAGGTAAGTGGGGATAAGTCCGCCGCTGAACAGCATGGTAAAGATGAACATGAGCAGAAGCCATTTGCGTCCCCTTAGTTGCACGCGGGACAGCGGATAAGCCGTGATCGTGGTAAGGAACAAGCCGACCGCGGTTCCGACGACCGCGAGCACGACGGACGTCTTGAGGGCGTTCAGGAACAGGTCGTTCCGAAGCACGTACAGATACGTCCCCGTTTGAAAGCCGACAGGAAGAAGGTTCACCTTCCCGGAGATGACGGCCGCTTCGCCGCTGAAGGACTTTGCGATCAGATTAACGAAGGGAAGCAGCGTCGTAAGTCCAAGCCCGACAAAAAACAAGTAGTTGAAGCCGTTGAACAGCTTTTCCGACATCGAAGTTTTCATGGTCCGCTCCCCTTTCTACCAGATGCCCCGTTGCAAATATTTGCGGCTAAGCGAGTTGCCCGCGATGACGAGCGCGAACGCGATAGCCGATTCGAACACGCCGACGGCGGTCGTGAAGCTGTAATCCTGATTGCCGATCCCCATCCGATACACGTACGTGCCGATGACGTCGGACACCTTGTACACGGTCGGATTGTACATGACGAGAATTTGCTCCGTGCCGGCCTCCAGAATGTTGCCGAGCCGAAGGATGAACATGAGCAGGATGATGGGGGCAATGCCGGGAAGCGTAATATGCCAGAGCTGCCTCATTCGTCCCGCCCCGTCGATCTTGGCCGCTTCGTACAAGCCGGGATCGATGGTCGCGAAGGCGGCGAGGTAGACGATCGTGCTCCAGCCCGTTTCCTTCCATCCGGCCGACGTGATCAGCACGCTGCGGAAGACGTCGTTATCGAGGAAGAACGAGATCGGCTCCATGCCGAGAGCCGCCATCGCTTTGTTGACGAGACCGCCGTTGCTCGAGAGCAGGTCGATGAACAAGCCGCTGACGATAACCCAGGAGAGGAAGTGAGGCAGATAGATGACCGTCTGCACGACCCTCTTGAACAGCATCCTTCTGAGCTCGTTCAGCATCAGGGCGATGACGATGGGCAGCGGGAACAGAATGCCGATCTTCAGGAAGCTGATGATGATCGTGTTCTCGAAGACGTGCAGAAAGTCGGGGGAGCTGAACAGCTTCGAGAAATGCTTCCAGCCCACCCATGGGCTCGCGGCATAACCGTCGAAGATGTTGAAGTCCTTGAACGCGATCGTAATGCCGTACATCGGGGCGTATTTGAACAACAGCAGGAACGCGATTCCCGGCACAAGCAGCGCGTACAAATCCCAATCCCGCCTTATATCGGCCGCCAGCCTCGCGGAATATCCGCGTTTGGTTGGAGGCGTTTCGGCCATTGCCGTCTCGCTTTTCATTCGATTTCCCCCTCGTTCTTTGCTGGTTATACCAAAATTGTAGTCCCGTTCCGAGAGGGTTAATAGGGTACAGCCATTACTGTTTTTGGTACTTTGATGTCGGGTTTTCCACGCGCAACAAAAAAAACCCGAACCGCTTTCGTCATGAAAGCGGTTCAAGATTGTCGTCAATGATACATATATGTCATTTTATCTCACGCCTTTAAGCCTCCCGGCGTAATTCCCCAATATTTCCGAAACACTTTGGTAAAATAACTGACGTCGCGATAGCCGACTAGCCGGGCCGCATCGTACACCTTCCCTCCGTCCTGAAGAATGGCTTTGGCTCGCTCCATCTTCCTCTCCAGTACGTAAGCCGAGAACGCTACGCCCGTCTCTTGCTTAAACAGGCGGCTGACGTAGGAGGAATTGACGAACAGCCTGTCCGCCACCGTATGCAGCGTAATATCCCGGTCGATTTCCTGATCGACGATCGCCAATATCGATCGGACGAGCCCGTTGCTGGTCGTTCGCCGCTGACGTTGCAAATACGCGCAAATATGACCCGCCATTCTAGTCAGCCAAGCACGCGTCTGCTCCTTGCTCGTAAGCAGCCTCACATTCTCGAAGAATGCGATGTCGTCGCCCGCAACTTGATTGATCGTCCAGCCCTGCTTCTGGATCATTCGGATGAACAGGCTGCTCAAATAAAACACGGCCTCGTGCATATCGCCGGCGGAATCGGCGGCCTCCAGACTCCCGTCCCATAGCCCCTGCAGCGCCTCCAGCGCCCCCGCTTCGTCGCCAAGCTCGAGCGCGATCTCGAGCGCCTTCTCGAGGCTCGGCCGGGGCTGGACGCCTTGCCGCGGCCGCTCCGTCTCCCGGTAAGGGATGGCAATGTCGCGGCCATACACGATTCTTTCCTGCAGCGCGCGGCAAGCCTGCGCATACAAGACGCTCATCTCGCCGATGCCGCCGGCCCCCGCGCTAATGCCCGCGCTCCCCGTCAAACCCAGCGTCTCTCGGGCCCGGGAGAGCAGCTGAACGACCGACGCCTGCACCCGAAGGGTGAACTCCCCTTCGTCCTCCTCCGGCGGCAAGGCAAATACGAGCAGCGTGCAGCCCTGCCGATCCGAGCCTACCCAGCAAGACGGGACGGGCAGCAGCTCCTTCGCCAAGCATTGCAGAGAGAAGTGCCACATAGGCGCGTCTTCCTTCCCGACCCGCTCCTCTCCTGCCGGTACGGGATCCACGTCCGCGACCGCCACGGCAATCCGATCCCGCTCCGAGAGCGCGATTCCGTACTCCTCGCATTTATGCAGCACCTCTCCGGGCTCGTAGAAACCAGCCGTCCATTGCTGGAAAAAGCCGCTCTGCAGATGCGGCAGATGCGCCAGCCACTTTACCCGCAGCTCCGACTGTTCCCGCCACCTCTCCAGCTCCTCGCGGAGCTGGCGTGCGGCTTCAAGCACCGCTCCCAATATTTCGCCCTCCTCGGCCGGCTTCAGCAAATATTGAGTCACGCCGTGAGCCATCGCCTCCTGCGCGTAGCCGAAATCGTCATGGCCGCTCAAAATAATGAGCTTCATTGCGGCACCGCCGTCCGCGCGCTCCCGCAGCTTGCGTACCAGCGTCAAACCGTCCATCTCCGGCATCTGCACGTCGATCAGCATAATGTCCGGCCGCTTTCTCTCCGAGAGACGCAGCGCCTTCACGCCGTTCGCGGCGAGTCCCACCACCTCGATGCCATGCTCCTCCCATGCAATGTTGTTTGCAAGCCCTTGGCGAAGCCGAAGCTCATCCTCGACGATCATTAAATTCATGCGGATCTCTCCCCTTGTTCCAAAGTGCGGCGGACCGGAGCGACGGCGAAGCTTTCCCTGCAGCGGGCAAGCGGCAGCGATATGGCGACCGACGTCCCTTCGCCCTTGGCGCTTTCGACGGCAAGCCCGGCCTCCCGGCCATAATACAGCTTGATTCGGGTCATGACATTGCGCAAGCCGAACAAATCCTTATGCTCCTCTTCCGATGTGAAAAGATCGTCCTCTCGACGGCTCAGCAGCGCTAGCTCCTGCCGAATGTACGACAAGCGCTCCTCGGACATGCCGGGGCCATTATCGCGCACCATGATATGAATCGTCTCGCCGTTATCGATCCAACTGGAGATCACCAGCAGACCGCCTTCGGTCAACCCCTCCATGCCGTGAAGAATCGCATTCTCCACGAGCGGCTGGAGCAGCAGCTTCATGATCGGCACCGTCCGGCATTGCTCCTGGATGTCGTATTGCACCGTAAAGCTGTCCAGAAACCGGATTTGCTGAATCCGGATGTAGTAATGGAGGTGGGACAGGCTTTCGTCGATCGTGAACACTTCTTTGCCTTTGTTCAAGCTGAGGCGGAAAAAGCGGGATAAATTCAATACCATCTCGCTGATTTCGTCGGCTTCGTAGTTTTTGGCCGTCCAATTGATGGAATCGAGCGTGTTATACAGAAAATGCGGGTTAATCTGCGTTTGCAAAAACTTCAGCTCCGTCTTGGCCAGCCTCAGCTGCTGCTCGTAATGCTCCTCGATCAGGCGTCGCTGGTCCACCACCATCCGGTTGAACGCTTCCGTCAAATAGCCGAGCTCGTCTTTCCGTTTGTTCTCCAGCTGGATGTTCATGTTCCCAATGCTCAGCCTCTTCATCCCTTTGTACAGCCTGTCGACGGGAGAAGCGATCCCAATATACACGATCCACGAAATGCCCAGCGCGAGCAGTACGCTGACGGCAATGATGCCTACCGTAAACAGCCGCAGCTGATCCGTCTGGGCATACAGCTCTTTGACGGGCTGTATGAGCGTCAGACGCCATTTGGAATAAGGCGAATCAATCGCTACCATGAGCTTGCCGTCTACCGTCATCGGCTGCCCGGGCGCGCTTTCGCCGAAGGCCCCGGCATGGTCCGCGCCGTCCTGATTGCCCGTGCCCGCGATCAGCTTGCCATAATCGCTGTGCAGGTAGATCGCGCTCGAGGGAGAAGGCAGCAGCGACCTCATCAGCTTTGTCAGCTTGCTCTTGTCCAGCGTGATGATGACCACGTCCGCCCGGCGGTCGTTGTTGTACAAATCCATCGTGCGCATGATCGACACGCTGTCCGTATGCGTCAGGCTGCCGAACGTTTCGTCGCCGGCGACGGGATCCTCGGGAAGCACGTACGTAATTTCCGTCCCGCTCGTTACGGCCGTATGCTCCAGCCATTGCTGCTGCTCCGGCGATGTCACCCTCCTCCCGCCGTAATGCGTGGAAATCATCATGTGGGAGGGCTGGTGATAGAGTGAAATTTGCGAGACGATATGATTGATGGAATTGACGTTGGACAGCTGCTTCAGGAGCCGCGAAAACTCGACGATGGACCTGGGCGACAGCTCCTCGCCGTTGTCCGAAAGCAGCTTGATGAATACGGGATCCGTGGCGATGAGC
>JAQSXN010000063.1 GCA_029256665.1 Paenibacillus sp. | reverse complement strand
CACCGAAGGCGGTGCGCGAGGTGCTTATGCGTTATGCGGAAAGTATCCATCAGTATCCCGATCCGGCATCGCGGGGACTAAAGGGTAGGCTGGCGGAGCGTCATGGCGTGCCGGAGTCGTCCATTCTCATCGGCAACGGGGCGGCGGAATTAATCGATCTGGCCGCCCGCGCGATTGCGCCCCGGGTGACAGGGCTCGCCATGCCTTGTTTCGACGAATACGGAGATGCCGTGCGCAAATGCGGCGGTTCCGTCTATTCTATGCAGCTTCGGTCTTCAAACGGGTTCGTGCTAGACGAGAAGACGGTCGCGGACGCAATCGATCATTCCGAAGCGTCGTTGTACGTCTTAGGTTCGCCCAACAATCCGACCGGACGGCTCCTGGACGGAACGTTGATCCGGCTTCTGCTGGACAGCGGAGCTTATGTTGTATTAGATGAAGCGTTTCTCGATTTCTCGCCGGAGGAAGAGAAGTTGTCGCTCGTTCGGGAAGCGGCCGGGCATGAGAGGCTCATCGTCATTCGCTCCATGACGAAATTCTATTCGGTGCCGGGCATTCGACTTGGTTACGCGGTGGGACAAACGGCGACGATGGCGAGACTTAGACGGCTGCAAGTGCCGTGGAGCGTCAATTCGCTGGCGCAGCAGATCGGCGAGGCGGTGCTTCAAGATGCCGAATTCCAGGATGCAAGCCGCGCTTGGCTCTTGAACGAACGCGAGTGGCTGACGACGGCGCTGCTTGGCATGGGCTTTCAAGCGACGCCAAGCGAAGCCAACTACTTGTTGCTGAGGTTGCCGCAGGAATCGGGATTAAGCGCCAGTCAGCTGCAGCTCGAGATGGGGCGGCGCGGCGTATTGATCCGCGATGCGTCCCGCTTCCAGGGGCTGGATCACCGATATATACGAGTCGCGGTCAAGCTGAGAGAGCAAAACCTCCGATTGCTGGATGCGTTAGCCGCCTGTTTGGGAACTGTTGCTCCCGGCAACGGGGGAGCCATATGACGCAGCCGTTCCGCGCGGGCCGCGAGTACCGTTCTTCGATCTGGCCAGGAATTCGATTCTCGCTGAACGGCGATGTGCTTCGAACAACCTTCCCCGAACCGCTCAGCGCGCTGAGCAGCGCCATCATGCCCGGCGGTTTCTCCATAGCCGACGGATTGCTGAATTGGAAAGTCCCGCTCGATTACGGCGGAGGGGATCCCGTGAAGCATATGCGCGAGAAATGCGCGACATTAGGAGCCGATCCGCGGCGGACGATCGGGTTCATGACCGCGGCCAAGCTGACTCACGCCTCGATTCAGGAGACCGACGGCGATCGGTTCCGGCTCGTCTGCTGCGCGACGGCCGGAACGCGCAACGCCGCGCGGGCGGGAGATTCGCGCAAGACGTACTCCGCGTACGCGCCGGGCACGATCAATATCTCGTTATTCATCGACGGGAAAGTAACGGAGTCCGCCATGGTAGGCGCGATCGTAACGGCGACGGAAGCGAAGTCGGCCGCCTTGCAGGAGCTTGGCATCGCCGAGCGGGAGACGGGGCGCATCGCCACCGGCACGACGACGGATGCCGTCGCCGTCTGCGTCAGCCAACGACCGTCATGGGGCGAACCGCATGCGTACGCGGGCGGCGCCACGACGATCGGCTGCTCCATCGGAGAGGCCGTGTTCCGCGCCGTACGCGAAGCGGTGCGCACGCAGGGCGAGCCGTGACGTTTGATCCGCAGGCACGGAGGTTATGCTTGAAATAGCCGTATTTTTTGAAATGGACCTGCAACTTTTCCAATTTCCGAACGTCTATACGTTAGCGCCTACGAGTTGCGGTACGTACCTGAAGATTTCGACGACGATAGGCAGGATGAACAGACAGAGGAGTTGTACGTTTTGGTCATGAGGCATGGACAACGAAGATGGACAGGCAAACGCGCTTTTGCCGCGTTATTGGTATCCGCCACGCTGCTGGCGACGCCGCCGTTGCAAGCATCGGCGCTGGACGCTCCGATTACCGGAGGCACGCAGTTCGTCATTCTATATTTGGATAAGCAGGACGCTTTCGTTAACGGGGAGCAGGTGCAGCTGGACGCGCCGGCGACGATCAAGAACGGACGCACCTTCGTGCCCGTCAAGTTTCTGGGCGATGCTTTCGGCATGAAAGTGGAGTGGCAGGAGCAGACCCGGACCATTCTGATGGAGACGCCGTCCCACGAGATTTTGCTCAGTTCCGACAACAAAACCGCTTGGGTCAACGGTATCCAATATCCGTTCGACGACGTCGCGATGATCAAGAACAATCGTCTGATGGTCAAGCTGACCTGGCTGTCGGATTACATGGGCGCCACCTATACATACAATCACGAGCTGAGGCGCGTCGACGTTCTGTACGTCAACAAACCGCAAGGCAACTACGATCCCGATCAGAACAACTCGAAGCCGGTCGCGAAGTTCTCCTTTGGCAAAACGTCGTACCGGATCGGCGAGCCGATCAAATACGTGAACCTTAGCTACGACCCCGACGCGGAAGGCGTCAGGATGGAGTGGGAAGGCAACGAGGAAGTGTTCTTCGAAGCCGGCACCTACCCGGTAACGCTTACGGTGACGGACGGCAAAGGCAACAAGAGCAAACCGTATACGCGCCATCTCGTCATCGAAGACGAGGTATACCTGAGCGAAGCGGAATACCCCGTCTACACGAAGCCGATCGGCGGATATATCCCGACGGACTGGAAGACGTTGTACGACCACTATTTAAACCTGAAGGATCTCGGCAAGACCGTCGCCGAGGACAAATCGCGCACGCTGCTGCTTAGCGACAGTCCCGAGACGTTCACCGAAACGGGAATCCTTTATCAGGATTCCATTAACGGCAAAGGCCGTCTGTATGCGGATCATCTGAACGGCACGGGGAACAAGGTCGGATTCGCGATTCTTGCGACGAACACGACCGACAAGCCGGTCAAGATCCGGACGACGAACAAGGGCGAGGTGTATCCGTCCATCTACGCGCATCTGATCGGAAGCGAAGCGATGGTGGATTTCCTGGCCGACGACGCCAAGCTGGAGACGATGACGGTTCCGCCCGGCGAGACGTATATCTATAAGCAATTCCCGGACTTCTACCCCGGACAAGGCGTGAATCTTATGTACGATGTCGAGACGGACGGCGAAGTGCAGTTTACGTTCGCGACGGCCGATCTGGTATCGAAGGACATGCTTGCCATGACGAAGCTTCCGTTTAACGGGCATATCCGCGGCACGTTCCAGATTGCAGGCTTCGATTGGAAGGTCGACGTTTCCCAGGACGGACTCAAGAAACCGACCAAGCTGGTGATCGGCGACGGCAAGATCGACCCGTTCCAGATGGGGTACGATCCTCAGCGCGGCGAAGAGGCGACGTTATGGGGCAATTACGGCACGGTGTATCGCATCCATTCGGACAAGCCTCGCAAGATGGCGATTATGATTCTGGCCAAGGGCGGCGCGTTCAAAGGTCCGTTCAAAATTAACGGAGAGCTTGTCAAAGTGCCGGCTTCCGGCGTTCTGACCGCATTTGACGGCATGATCATGCTTCATAAAACGACGGGCAAAGAGGAAAGCCTCGATATCGAATTCAGCCCGCCGGCCGGCTCCGCATTCCCGATTAATCTCATTTTCTATCCGCTCGACGACCGGGCGCAATAACGAATCGTTGCTGCAGGCAGGCATTACCGTCCCTCGCGAAGGGGCGTGATGCCTGTTTTTCTTCGGCTTTCGGGCCAGCGCCTTAGCCGCCATGTCAGCATATGGACAAACGCCGGACGTTCATATTACACTATGAGTTCGGGTATTGAGAATCGGAAGCCGCCATTGCGCCATGCACAAGCAGGCATGGATGGCGGAGCAAGGAGAATGGGTATGAACGAAGAGGCGCAATCGCCTGTCAAGACGCCGAACAAGCAGGTGTTCAAAATCGTAGCGGTGCTGCTCGTTATATTCGCGGTCGCGGCCATATTGTTGATGCTGCTCGTGCAAGCGCTTAGCCAGAAGTCGGAGCGCCGCGGAGCCGCGATCGAACAGATTGGCTCCTACGCTTATGCCGCGGAGGAAGCGAGCGGTATGAAGCTTCACGCGCTAAAGACAAAACCGTCCAATGTATCGTTGGAGGTCATCTCGAATAACGTGACGCTCGCGGACAGAGTCGGCATCAACGGCGGGTTCTTCTATGGCGAGGCGTTGGTCAGCATGGCCGTCGTAGGCGGCAAGCCGGTTAACGGCACCAAGGCGGAGTACGGCAGCGGCTGGGAGAACATGAAGTACGCGCGCGGCACGTTAGTCTGGGATGGAGAAGCGGATTCGTTAAGCGTGCAGGTCGTCCGGCAAGCGACAGAAGTGAAGGTGAAGGACGCGACGCGCTTCTGGGCGCAGGGCGGGATCAGCATGTCGCTTGGCGACGATGCGGGCTGGCGAGCGCAGGCAACGGCCGAGCAAGCCCCGTTCCCGGATGACGAGCGGCTGCGGTCCGGCGCCGTCTATGACGACAACGGCTTCTTGTATCTCATCGTCAGCGAAACGCCCGGCACGCTTGAATCATTCCGCGCGGCGATCAAGGATATGCTCGCGGATGAGCGCCTCGTGGACGGCATCTTCCTCGACGGAGACGGCTCCTCGCAGTTTCTGAGCAAAGAGATGAAGCTGGCGGGAGACAATCGGCCCGTCGTGCAGATGATTCGCATTATGAAATGATAGAGCATAAAGAGAGGTTGGATGGACATGTTGCCGTTGCCGATCGACGAGGCGTTGCCCGAGCTGCTGGATACGCTGTCTCAAGGACGTAACGCCGTGCTTGTCGCGGAGCCCGGAGCGGGCAAGACGACGCGGGTGCCGCTGGCGCTGATGGATCAGCCGTGGCTTGCGGGCAAGCGCATCATCATGCTGGAGCCGCGCAGGATTGCCGCACGTTCCGCCGCGATATACATGGCGCGGGAGCTCGGCGAGCAAGCCGGCGAGCGAATCGGCTACCGCGTGCGGTTGGATTCGAAGGTCGGACCGCGCACGATCGTCGAGGTGGTGACGGAAGGCGTGTTGACCCGCATGCTGCAGGAAGATCAGGCTCTGGCAAGCGTTGGCGCCATCCTGTTCGACGAATTCCACGAACGTCACCTGCACGGGGATCTGGGTCTGGCGTTGGCGTTGCAAACGCAGCAGCTCCTGCGGGACGATCTGCGCTTGCTCGTGATGTCCGCAACGCTCGACGCTGCGCCTGTCGCGGAGCTGCTCGGCGGCGCGAGGGTGATCGCGAGCAAGGGACGTGCGTTTCCCGTCGAGACGGCGTATAAGCCGTACAGAAACGTCTATCTCGATCAAGCGATGGCATCGGCCATCGCGGACGCGCTTCGGGCCCATGACGGCGACGCGCTTGCCTTCTTGCCGGGCATCGGAGAAATTCGCAGAACGGCCAGAGCCCTGCAGTCGCTGGGACTGCCGGATCGCGTCGACGTACGCGAGCTTCATGGCGGCATGCGGCTGGAAGCGCAGGCGGAAGCAGTCGGTCCATGTCAGGACGGCAGGCGTAAGGTCGTATTGGCTACGTCCGTCGCCGAATCCAGCTTGACCGTCGCCGGCGTCAAAATCGTCGTCGATAGCGGCCAAATGCGCGTATCCCGCTTTTCGCCGCGCACGGGGATGAGCCGGCTGGAGACGGTGCCGGTATCCAGGGCGTCCGCCGATCAGCGGCGAGGACGCGCGGGCAGGCTCGCTCCAGGCGTCTGCTACCGTCTGTGGAGCGAAGACGAGCATCGCCGCCTTCCGGAGCAGGGGAAACCCGAAATCGAGGAGACGGATCTGGCATCGCTCGCGCTGGAGCTGGCCGTGTGGGGCATCCGCGAGCCGGACGAGCTGGACTGGCTGACGCCGCCGCCCGCGGCCGCGTTCGAGCAAGCCATCACGCTGCTGAAGGAGCTTGGCGCGATCAGCCAGCCCGGCGCGCCGACGCCGGATGGCCGGCGCATCTGCTCGCTGGGCCTCCATCCGCGGCTCGGCTCCATGCTGCTTCGGGCGGCGGAGGAGGGCGCGGCCGGCGCGGCATGCGAGCTGGCCGCGCTCATCGGCGAGCGGGATTTGCTCCCTTCCGAGCGCGATCCCGACGTGAGTCTCCGGCTTGCCGCGCTGCGGCGGCTTAGCGGACATGATCCCGCCGCGCAGCGCATGATGCAGCAAGCCGAGCAATGGAAAAGGATGCTCGGCAGCGCAGCGCGGCAGACCGGACGAGGCACGCTGCCATCGATCGGTCGTTTGCTGGCTTTCGCCTTCCCCGACCGGGTAGCGCAGCGGCGAAGCGACGGACGCTACTTGCTGGCGAACGGCCGCGGCGCCGTCATGTCGACGGATCATCCCTTGTCGCAGCTGCCGTATCTCGTGGTCTGCGAGATCGACGACGCCGGGCAGGAGGCAAGAATCCGCTTGGCCGAAGGAATATCTTACGAGGAGATCGAACAGGGCTTGACCGACTTTCTCCAGCGCGAGCAATCGGTCGAATGGGATGGCGCCGCCAAGGCGGTGCGGGCCTTAAGCCGGTTAAGGCTAGGGGCCATCGTGCTGCGGGAAAGTCCGCTCTCGGACGCCGATCCCGACGCTGTTGCAGAGGCGCTCCTTGGCGCGATCCGCGAGCGGGGCTTGCGGATGCTCCCCATGTCGAAGCAAGCAAACGGGCTGCTCGGACGAATCCGTCTAATGGGCGGAGGCGCGGCGGATTGGCCCGATGCCGGCGAGGAGCATCTGCTGGATACGCTAGAGGAATGGCTTAAGCCGCATATTTACGGGATTCGCAAGGAATCGGAGCTGCAGAGGCTGAACATGCTCGCGATCGTGGAAGGGCTGCTGTCCTGGAGGCAACGGCAGGAGCTGGACGAGGAAGTGCCGACGCATTACGTCGTGCCAAGCGGCTCCCGGATTCCGATCGATTACAGCGAGCCGCGGACTCCGGTGCTGGCCGTTCGCTTGCAGGAAATGTTCGGGCTGCGGGAAACGCCCCGCATCGCCAGAGGCACGTTGCCGCTCACGCTCCATCTGCTTTCGCCGTCCCAAAGGCCCGTGCAGGTGACGCAAGATTTGGCAAGCTTCTGGGAGTCGGCTTATTTTGAAGTGAAGAAGGATCTGAAGGGGCGTTATCCGAAGCATGTATGGCCGGATCATCCATATGAAGCCGTGGCGACGAATCGAACGAAGCCGCGGCCGAGATCGTGAACGTTTTGTTCCAGAACGAACAAGGAAGCGAAAGAGGTGGGGCAGATGACGATCATCTACGCGCTCATCGGCGTGCTGATCGGATTAAACGGATGGGCGTTTCTGCTCATGGGCTGGGACAAGAAACGGGCGAAGCAGAGAGGCAAAAGGCGCGTGCCGGAAAAGCGGCTTTTCTTGCTGGGCGCTATCGGCGGCGCCATTGGCGTATTGGCCGGGATGAAGGTTTGGCGCCACAAAACGCAGCATCGTTCGTTTACGGTCGGAATTCCGTATCTGGTCGCGCTTAATCTGATCGTCTATTTGACGCTAATCGGGTTTATCGGCATGAACGCAATGGAATAAATGAATGGACGGGTACACGGGCACGTACGACAAACATCACATAGCAGCTGAGTCTGAGCGGACTCGGCTCTTTATGGTTGGGAGGAGGCACATCCACTATGTCTGAACAAGATACGTATCAAGAGGAGCGGCATCGGCTGGCGATGTCGCTTGGCGATATCGAAAAGCAATTAAAAGAAATCGGACCCAAATACACGGGCAACGACTTTACGGAGCAGATGCTCGACCTGCAAAGGGAGGAGCGGAAGCGCCGCCTGGAAATCGCTCGAAAGGAGCCGTATTTCGGACGGATCGACTTTCAGGAGCTGCCGCCTGACAGCCAAGGCGCGGAGGCGGCAAGTCAACTGGCGAAGACGCTGTATATCGGCAAAGCCGGCGTAGCGAAGGGCGGAGGAAACGAGCTGCTGGTCATCGACTGGAGAGCGCCCGCCGCAAGTTTGTTTTATTCCTTCACGGGCGGGGATGCGCCGGCGGAATATACGTCCCCCGACGGAGATATAAGCGGTTATGTCCACCTGAAGCGAAACCTGATGGTGAGAAGCGCCGAGCTGATCCGCGTCGTGGACAGTTACGTGCGTGGACAGGAAGAAGGAGCCGTATCCGACGAATTCTTGTTATACCGCCTCGGCGAGAACAAGGATAACAAGCTTAGAGACATCGTCTCGACGATACAAGACGAGCAGGACCGGATTATCCGGGCGGAACGAAACAAGGCATTGTTCATTCAAGGCGTCGCGGGAAGCGGCAAGACGACCGTCGCGCTTCACCGCCTTGCCTATCTGCTCTATCAATACGAAGGCAGAATCAAGGCCGAGCGGATGATCATTTTCGCTCCGAACCGGATGTTCCTGGATTATATATCCGGCGTCCTGCCCGAGCTCGGCGTCGGCGATATTAGCCAGACGACGTATTCGGATTGGGCGATTCAGTTGCTGCAGCATGAGGTGACGTTATCCGACCCTTCGGAGACGATGGCCTATTGGTTCGAGCAGCCGCGCACGGCGGAGGAGCTGGATCATGCTTCCGGCAAGTTCAAAGGCAGCCTTGCTTTCAAAGAGGCGATCGATCAACGTCTTGCGGAGCTGGCGGACAATCTTCTGCCGGAGCTGCCGTTCGAGCCGCTCCCGAGACTGAAGCTTATGCCGGAGCAGATGAAGGAGTGGCATGATACCGATTACGGCGAAGAGTCGTTCATGCAGAAGCGAGACCGGTTGGCCAGCCGGATCCGAAGGTGGCTGGAGTCGGAGCTTAAGACCAGAGGAATCGCCGACAAAAAGCTGCGCGCCTCCGCCGCGTCCAAGCTGAACGCGTTCGTGAAACGGATACCGTCCTATACGGCGGCGCAGTTTTACGTATCGCTCTTCAAAGGTAAAAACGCGTTGGCGTCCGTGCCGAAGGTTTTCGCCAAGGAGACGGCGGAGCGTCTCGGGCGCGGGGTAGCGGCCGCGGAGGATCTCGCGGCCCTCGCTTACATCGATCTAAAACTCAATGGCTTGCGCGACGCGCCGTTCGACCATATCGTCATTGACGAAGCGCAGGATTATTCGCCGTTCCAGCTTGAAACGCTCAAGTTATGCCAGCGTACCGTATCGATGACGGTGCTCGGCGACTTGCAGCAAGGGATCCACGGCTATACGGGCATTACGCGCTGGGAAGAGCTGATGAACCTGTATGGCGCGGACGATACCGGCTTCTACGAGCTGAACCGGAGTTACCGGTCCACGATGGAAATCATCGAGTTCGCGAACGTCATTCTTGGCGGCATGACGGGCGGCGTCAAACCGGCCGTTCCGGTATTCCGCAGCGGGGATCCGGTAACTCTCGAAGAGGCGGGTTCGTCCGTTGAACAATGGTTGGCGACGATTGAATCGACCATCCTCGAGTGGCAGGCCGGAGGCGAATACGATACGATCGCCGTCATCGGACGCACGGCGCGCGACTGCGAGGAAATCCATCGGTATTTGCTGCGGCAGGGCATGGAATCGTCGCTCGTTCTGAGCAAGCAGCCCGTCTATAACGGCGGATTAACGGTAGTCCCCGTGTACTTGTCCAAAGGACTGGAGTTCGATGCGGTGCTGATCGCGGACGCCGGCGCCGAGCGTTACGGTCCCATGGACGCCAAGCTGCTGTACGTCGGCTGCACGCGCGCGCTGCACAAGTTGAAGCTGCTGCATCGCGGCATGCGAACGCCGCTGCTTGCCGAGTGGCCATCCGAGTCTTAATCATAAATGTGGGAAAAGCCCGTCGCCGACGGGCTTTTTTGAAATATCGAAAAGCCATTTTGCCATACTTTCTCTATATTCCTCGGAATGTAACGCGCTGCGCCGCCAAAGGACGGCGACAGCCGTTTCACCTTGCCGTCCTCAATCCGTGCATGCATGACGAGCGCCCAGGCGGACGCCGTATATTTGTATTTCGGTAGAGCCTATAAATGTCATAGGTTCCCCGCTTCTTCATATGGTATTCTAGTAAGATGACGAGATGATGCTAGCAAACGGGGGAATTATAAACGTGGATTTTCGGATGGAGTTTTTATCTTTTTTTGTTATCTTAACGGACGGAGACGCCGCGGAAACTGCATCGGGCAGAAGGTTCAAACATTATCAGACGCTGGACGGAGACGATTACGAGCATAGCGAAATCAAAAAGTTTCTGGACGAGGAATTCAAAAGAATCGTAAAACGCAAGGTAGAGCGGAATCCCAATTCCGCCGGCGCCCCGACAAAGATCGGACGGTTTATGGTAGAGCCGGGTTACGAGCTGGGAAGCAATCAGAACTACAATCTGTTCCAGCGGCTGCGCGACGCCGATACGAGGGAGCGGTATATCGGTATCGCCGACGAGCTCGTGCGGATCTACATGGATACGAGCGCGGTGCGCGGCGGCGCGTTCGTGGTCGCCCGATCCAAGCTTAACACCTACTTCGACGAGCCGTTCCTCTTCCTGCTGAAATGCGACTTCGAGCCCAAGATCGCCCGCATCTCGGACGAACGAAACCTGATCTCGCATGTCGAAATGGCCATCAGCGCGCGCAGCATCAAGTCGATTCAATATCCGCACATGCCGGAAGAAGGATCCCTGGATCAATGGGAGCTCAAAATCCATCAAGCGTCGCATGCCAGATATTTCGAGGACTTCCTGAAGTACGTCTCGTACGAGAAGCCGCTGCCCGAGGTTATCGGCGATCAGGTCGTGGAGATGGTTCATCAATATATCGCGGACAAGTGGCAGGAAGAAACGGGCACCGAAAGAAGCGAAGAAGAAAACGCGGTGGAAGTATGGGCGGCCAGCGAGAAGCGGGAGCTGCAGGAATGGTGGTCGCCGGAGCAGGTGGAGACGGCCGCCGCGGCGCTTGTCGAGCAGAAGCCGGACTTGCCGTTCACCTTCAAGCTGGGCGGCGTGACGGTCAAGGGACTGTTGTCCGACTTCGGCGTTTCCGTCCGCTTCGCCAAGCATAACGGGCGTTACGTTGCGGTTATCGAGGGCGAAGCGTTCCAATTCGAGAAAGGGATGTCGCCCGTCGAGCTGCTGCAGCCGATGGAACTGGAGGATGTGATTCCTCTAATCGGAACGAAAACGCAGGCGAGCGAAGATGATGCGGTAGGCCGATATGAGGAAGAAGCCGCGGCCGGCGGGGAGGACGACGTTCCTTGGTAGAAGGAGGAGAATAGCAGTAAGCGGCAATCGGTATACGGCCT
>JAQSXN010000062.1 GCA_029256665.1 Paenibacillus sp. | reverse complement strand
AAGGCGCATACGCTGCTCGAGGAATTGCGGACCGAGCTGGACGGCATCGGCGAGATGGGCGTGCTTATCCGCGGCTTGTCGGATCAGACGCATCTGCTCGGCCTTAACGCGGCGATCGAAGCGGCTAGGGCCGGCGAACACGGCCGCGGCTTCGAGGTCGTCGCGAACGAGGTGCGCAAGCTAGCCGCATCGTCGCGGGGCGCGATGGAGGGCATTCAGCAGAAGCTTGCCGAAATCGACAAGAAGCTGTCCGAAGTGCGGCGCGAGTCCGATGAGACGTCGGACCAGGCTCGCAATCAGGCGGCGCGCTCGCAGGAGCTTGCTTCCTTTGTCCATATGGTCGAGAAGGTGGCGCAAGACTTGAACGGACTCCATTCGGCGGAGTAGATAGAGAGTCTCATGCAACGCATGCAGCTTATTAAGAAACAGAGGATCGGAATACGATACCTCTGTTTTTATTTTGTGTTAAGTAAGTTGACATAGAAAATAATATTTCGTATGATAATCCTAACATTAATCGGCGATAAGATGTTTAATGTTAGGTTTTTTGACTTATAACTAACAAAGACGGCTTGTAAATGAGGCCGTGCTTCGGAAAACGCTTGCACCTCATGAAGGAGGCGGTTGTCATGTCGACGGCCAAACAGTCGCAGACCCCATTTTACGATTCCCATTCTTTCTATGACGAGATGTTTGACCGGGACTCCTCGATTCGATCGCATTACGCAAACATCCATCGGCTGTTCGACCGCATCAAGCCCGCGGAGCTTGCGATGAGGCAACAGGCTATCGACCAACGCATGCTGGAGGAAGGCATTACGTTTACGCTATACAACGAATCGCAGCACGAACCGCTGGAGCGGACGATTCCATTCGACTATATTCCCCGCGTCATCCCGAAACACGAATGGGAAGTCATCGATCGCGGCGTCAAGCAACGCACGAAGGCGCTCAACCTGTTCCTGCATGACGTCTACCACGAAGGACGCATCTTCCGCGACGGCATCGTGCCTAGAAGCATGATTGTATCCAATACGTATTTCCGTCCGGAGATGGCGGGTCTACACGTTCCGGGAGGCGTATATATCACGGCATCGGGCATCGATCTGATTAGAGACGAGAAGGGCCGCTACTTCGTGCTGGAGGACAACTTGCGCTCGCCTTCCGGTTTCTCGTATTTGTTCAAGGGTCGGACGCTCATGAGCGAATTGTTCCCCGATTTATATTTGTCCAGCTCCGTGCAGAGCGTGGAGCGAAGCTTGAACTGCTTCTTGAGCTCGCTTAGATCGCTTGCTCCGAACGGCAGCCGCAATCCTCTTATCGTGCTTCTGACTCCCGGCGTTTACAACGCCGCTTATTACGAGCATGCATTCCTTGCGCAGCAGATGGGTATTCATCTTGTAGAAGGCAGAGATCTGGTGTATAACGATCACAAGATTTATCTCCGCGATCTTAGAGGCCTTCGCCAAGTCGACGTTATTTATCGTCGCATCGACGATCACTTTCTTGATCCGCTTGCCTATCATCCCGAGTCGCTGCTCGGCGTTCCGGGATTGATGAACGCCTATCGGGCCGGCAACGTTGCGATAGCCAATGCGCCGGGAACGGGCGTTGCGGACGATAAGGCAGTCTATGCGTACGTGCCGGATATGATTCGGTATTATTTGAACGAAGAGCCCGTGCTGCACAACGTGACGACCTACGTGCTGACGCGCGAAGCAGAGCGCGAATACGTGCTGCAAAATCTGGAACGGCTGGTCGTGAAGGAGACTTCGTTATCCGGAGGCTACGGCATGTTGATCGGACCTGCTGCGACTTCCAAGGAAATCGCGCATTTCGCCGACGCGATCCGCAAGGAGCCGTCTAGATATATCGCGCAGACGACCATGAAGTTGTCTCAAGCTCCCGTTATGGTGGACGGACGAATGACGCCGCGGCATATCGATTTGAGAGCGTTCGCGCTTATGGGAACGGGAGAGTCGCATGTTATCCCGGGGGGACTGACTCGCGTCGCAATGAAAGAGGGTTCGCTTGTCGTCAACTCGTCGCAAGGCGGAGGCGTGAAGGACACTTGGGTGCTGAATCGATAATAGGGAGGGCTAACCATGCTGAATCGGAATGCCGAGGCTTTGTTCTGGATCGGGAGGTATATGGAGCGCGCGGAGAACCATGCCAGATTGGTGGATGTCCATTATCATTTGCAGATTGACAAGGATGTCGTCATGGGCGGCGATGCCGAAGCTGCTTCGGAATCCGATTCGGCCGCCAAGTGGATGCGCATCGTGGACGCGCTCGGGAGCAGGGAGGCCTATGAAGGACAGTATGGGGCTTATACGGAGCGCGATGTGTTATTCTACACAACGCTCGACCGCGACAATCCCAACTCGTTGGTTTCTTGCGTCAGTCATGCGAGGGGCAACGTTCGCTCGCTTCGCGAGAAGCTGCCGAGCGAGCTATGGGATGTCGTGAACGGATGTTACCTGTGGCTTAGGGAGAAGCGTCCCGACGAGCTGCTCGGAGAATCGCCGCATCAATTTTTTGCTCGGATCAAAGAATGGATGGCGCTGTTTCTCGGCGTTAGCGCGTCCGTCATGCCTAGGGAAAACGAGTGGCACTTTATCGAATGCGGCAGATTTCTGGAGCGCGCGGAAAATACGCTGCGGATCATCAGATCCGCAGAGCAGGCCGTCTCGCAGGAGAAATGGGACACGTCGGGGAGCTACTCCTTTCTGCAAGCCGTTCTCCGATCCGTGGGCGGATACCAGGCGTTCCGGCGTTATTACGCGGACGGCATCGCGGTACAATCCATTATGGAGTTCGTCGTGCTCAATAAAGTATTCCCGCGTTCGCTGCAATTCTCTTTGCACATGCTGGACGACAGCTTAGGCCGTATAGAGCTGCAAGATAAGACCTTGCGGGCCGAACACGAGCGCATGATTCGTCAGATTGGAAAAGTGAAGGCGGATATCGCTTGTCTGGAACGCGAGGATCTCGCCATTGACTCGGAAGGCATGATCGTGACGCATCTGCTCAAGGCGACGCAGCAATTAGGCACGATGTTTGCCAAAACTTTTTTTCGAATGGGGGAGGCAAGCGCATGAAGCTGCACATTTCGCATGTCACCCAATACGAATACGAGACGCCGGTTACGGACAGTGTCAATGAAATTCGGTTGACGCCAAGCACCAATGAACGCCAATCCTGTTATCAGCAGTCGATCTCCATTGAGCCTAACGCGTCGATGTTCAGCTTCGAAGACTTCTTCGGCAATCGGGTTCACTCGTTTTCGGTGAACGCGTTGCATCGGAAGCTGGTTATCAAAACAAACATGACCGTCGTGACGAAAGAAGCGCCGAGCCCGTCCGAATACGCGCTGGCCGTAAGCAGACAACCTGCCGAGCTTGCATGGCAGTGGCTCGGCAGCGACGATGCGGCTAATCGATATGCGGAATTTCTTGCCGACACGGAGTATACGTCGATCACGCCAGAGGTCGTGTCTTTCGCGCGAAGCATAAAGAAAAGCGACGGGGACAACGCGGGGCAAGCCGAGCCGACCGTGTTAGAGTGGCTGGACCGCCTTTGCATGAGGATCAAGTCCGAATTTATTTACGACCCCGACGCGACGAACGTCAAGACGACCGCTTCGGAGATGTTCGCGCTAAAGCGCGGCGTATGCCAGGATTTCGCGCATCTGATGATCGCAAGCGCGCGATCGGAAGGCATTCCCGCCCGCTACGTCAGCGGGTACCACTTCGTCGGCGACTTGCAGGGCGGCAGCGCGGACTTTGAACAGGCTTCCCATGCTTGGGTCGAGGCGTATGTCCCCAAGCTTGGCTGGTGCAGCTTCGATCCAACCAATATCGACCCTGTTGGAGAACGGTACGTTAAGCTCGGCCATGGCCGCGATTACAAGGATATCGTGCCGGTCAAAGGCGTTTATCGGGGCGCGGGCGAGCAAAAGCTGTACGTAACGGTTGACGTTCGAAAGGTGGAAGAGTAGGAAAACGGCTGTTTCCGCAATGCGCGCTAGCGGTTCGCTTGGCATGTATAATTCATCCGTCTCTGTAAATGTTAAGAGCATGACGACGGAGGTGGATAATGGAATGATGCCATGGAGAAACGTTGCGGCAACGCTGATATTGTCCGGCGCATTGGCTCTGCAGACGGGCTGCGGAGACGGAAGGGATAGCCGGGACGAAGCGGGGGCCATGCGCGAGGCGAAAGAAGGGACCGGCAATCGACAGGGCATAGGCCAGCTTAGCATGAGATCGGAAGACGGCGGCGTCGCGCGGGTGGGAAGCGATCAGTTGATTCGTATCGCCGAGCAAGTGCCCGGCGTGGAGGATGCGATACTGGCCATAAGCGGCAAAGATGTCGTCGTCGGCATTCAAGTTGCTAATGAAGGCACAAAGCGAATCGCCGAGAAACAGGTTGTGTCGCAATTGATGTGGCAATATCCGGAATACGATTATTATGTGACGGCCGACTCCGAATTGTATAACAGGGTTAGAACGGCGAGCCAGAATCAGACAACGGGGCAATACCGCATCAAGTCGGTTGCATCGGACAACGAAATTTCCTCGATCGTCGACGCAATAGCCCGCAAGTCGGTCAAGCCATAACGACAACAACTTCGAATCCGCGCAGAGGAAAAGCCTCTAATTCCACGATTGTGGATTTGGAGGCTTTTCCTTTTTAATCGTTTAAGCTTGAAGGATATCCGTTGTTACTACGCGCGATCGCGATCGCGGCTTCTCATGCCGGCAAGACCCAGCAAACCGAGAAGTCCGAGCCAGCCCCAGCTAAATCCGTCGTCGTCTGTCGTGTTTGCGGCGTTTGCTCGGTAACCGTTGTTTGTCGTATTAAGGGCGTTATAGCGGCCGTTGTTGTTATCCCGCGTATCAAAGGCGCGGTTCATGCCGTTCTCGACGCGATTCGTCGCGCGGTTCACGCCGTTCGTGGCACGATCGGTCGCCCGATCCACGCCGTTCTCGATACGGTTAGCGGCTCGGTTCACGCCTTGGCGCATGTCTTCGCCGATCGTATCGTTGTCGTTGATTCTTGCCGGCGTCGCGATGTCTGCGTTGGCGCGCGGCTCGATGCCTTCCCACCGGTTGGCATGGGCTGCCGGTGCGGCGAAAGCGATCGAAAGCGATGCGATAAGAGCTGCTAATAATCCTGCTTTCTTCATGTAGGCGAACATCCCTTTCCTTGATGAGTTGTCGTTACCGGATTAGCATTGGTCATTAAGGAGGACGTTATGCGACGATGCTGGCGCCGGAGCATGGTAAGTAATTGGCCATTTAGACGCTTTTGGGAATGCGCCCACGATTGTTCACGCGATGTTCATGGGTTTGGCCCGAAGGAGTCATGCCAATTCGGCTTGCCTAATGGTACAATACGAAGCAGAACGGTCGGAACACGATATTTGGAAAGCAGGTGCATCATCGATGTCGAATACGAACAAATTAAGAACGGGAGCGATGCTGCTCGCCGTCATGCTGATGATAGGGCTGGCAGGCTGTTCCGCTTCGCCGCAGGCTTCCGTCGACCCGGCGGGCATTGACGTTACCGTTGCGACCAATCCTTCTCCCGCCTCGATAAACGAGGAGGTCAAGTTAACCGGACAGTTTGCCGGAATCGATCTTGACAAGTCGGCGACCGTTTCGTTCGAGATTCGGAGCGGCGATCAATCCGAATTCGTCGACGCGGTTTATATCGGAGACAATACGTTCGAGAGTCCGTACACCTTTGCGCGCTCCGGCATCAACGAAGTGTTTGTCCATCTGTACAGCGGAGATCTTCACGTCACGAAGAAAAAACCGGTAGAGATTCAATAGCGCCGCCATGTAAAAGACGCGCCTCCCTGTATGGCCCGGGGATGGCGCGTCTTCACTTTTTCACCACAACGAATCGGTAAAGGTTTTCTCAGAGAAACTTCCGACTCGTTTTTTTGCCGTCGCAGCTAAAGACGATTTTTTTGTCCTCGACCATGGTCTCCAAATGAACGTTCTTGCCCCAGAGCGAAACGACGTAAGGCAATGTGCGTTCCACGTACTTGAGATCCAGCTCCGTGCCCTCGTATTGATGGATGAGGTATAACTCGCCTGCCCGATTGAAGTCGCCGTCCTTGACCATAAGCGTCGGAAAACCTCCGTTCACTTTGGAGTAGACGAGCTGTTCGCGGATGTTTTCCCACGATTTGTCCGTAATTTTCCATTCCGGGCCTTTTTTCTCGAAAATGTACAAGTCGAGATCATCGACCAGCTCTTTCGTCAGGTAGTTGCGGAGGAACGAGATATCGGAGTCGAGCTCTCGCACCTCGAACATCTTCTCCCGGCCTTTGCCCGGCGTCCGGCCGAACCGTTCGCGCTCCTCGGCCGTCGGATTGTCCCAGCGGCGTTCGATATCCTCGAATATTTTCAGACCAAGGTAATACGGATTCAGGCTGTGCCGCGACGGTATGACGACGGATGAATTAAGTTTGGCGAATTCGATCGTTTCTTCGCTGGTCAAATCCAGCTCGCGAATGATGCGCTGGTGCCAATAGGAAGCCCAGCCTTCGTTCATGATTTTGGTCTCGAGCTGCGGCCAGAAGTATAACATCTCGTCGCGCAGCATGGTCAGGATGTCTCTCTGCCAGTCTTGGAGAATCGTGGAATATTCCTCGATGAACCAGACGATGTCCTTCTCCGGCCTCGGGGGGAAACGTTTCAGCTCCGCGGCTTTTGCTTCCGCTTCCGCGTTAGCCGCCGCTACGGCTTCGGTATCGAGTGACCAAATATCTTCATAAGAGGATGCCAATGGCGGAGACTGTTTTTCGGAGCGAGCCATCTCCTTGCTGCTCATCTCGATATACCTTTTTTTGTCGAGCTGGTAAGGTTTAATGAGCGTCGGATCGACGTGCTCCTGGATGGCCAGGATGGCATCGATAAATTTCTCGACCGCATCCGAGCCGTAGAGCATCTCGTATTGATGAATCCGATCGGCGGTCGCCGACATGCTTTCGACCATGTTGCGGTTGGAGACGCCGAACCTGGCGTTGTTTTTGAAGAAATCGCAGTGGGCAAGCACGTGCGCGACGATCAGCTTGTTCTGAATGAGCGAGTTGCCGTCCAGCAGGAAGGCGTAGCAGGGGTTGGAGTTGATAACGAGCTCGTATATTTTGCTTAAGCCAAAATCGTATTGCATCTTCATCTTGTTAAACGTCTTGCCGAAGCTCCAGTGGCTAAATCGCGTTGGCATGCCATATGCCCCGAACGTATAGATGATGTCCGCCGGGCATATTTCGTACCTCATCTGATAGAAATCGAGGCCGAAGCCTTGCGCGATTTCCGTTATTTCATCGATCGCGCGCTCCAGCGCCCGAATCTCCTCCTGTTTCATGTTCATCCCTCCGGCTTCCGAAATACGGTTCATACCATATTTATGTTGAAACGAGCGTGTTCATGTTTAAGTATTGGAGAGCTTACGATTATGACGAGAATGAGCGTTTATAGATGAAAAAGGAGCCTGGACGTCATCGTCCAAGCTCCTCAATTTCGCGATGGCAGCCTTAACCGGCGTCATCCCACTAGCTATTAACCAAGCGCTCCTTCTTCCGGCCGACAACGGCCAATGCGGCAACGAGCAGAAGGAGGACTCCGGTAAAGAGAAATCCGTCTTGCATGCTTAAGGATAACCAGCCCAGCGTCGAAGATCCCGCTACGACGCCCAAAGAGAAGAAAGCATAAAAATATCCGTACGCCTTTCCGCGGTTCTCCGCGGGTGTCGATTTGATCAGGAGCGTATTAATGGAGGGGAACAACAAGCCGAACCCGATTCCGTACAAAGCCATAACGCCGTACAAAGCTAGCGACGATCCGGATTGGCCGATCAGCAGTTGGCTGACGCCCATCAACCCTACGCCAATGGACATGGTGACGGAAGGCGAGGACTTGTCAAAGATTCGGTTGCTTGGCAGTACGAACAGCAGCACGGCAACGAGCCCGAAGGCGCTCATCAGCGTCCCGCTTAACCGGGAATCATAACCGAGCGATTGGACATGCAGCGGAAGCATATAAGCGATGACGCCTTGCGAGAACATTAGGAAAAAAGCGCCCGCGTACGCTTTGGCAACGCCGGCGTTAAGTACCGGGCGGCGCGCGACATGGTCCGGCGAAGCCGTTTCCTTAGTCGGCTTGTCGTTCGTGAGGAACAAAGCGGACAACACGGTCAACAGCAATCCGAGCGCCGCCACGCAGGAGAACACAAACGGAACGGATGTTTTGCTGGCCATAATGCCGCTGAAGGCAGGTCCTATGATCGCGGCGAGTCCCACGAACGTGCCGGTCAGGGCGACTTTTTTGCCTTGCTGGTCACCTGCCGTCGTGTTGGCGGAATAAGTGAAGGCGGCCGGCACGATCAGTCCCGCGACGAAACCGTGCACGATACGCACGCCGATGAGCAGCGCGGGTCGATCTACGATATGGTAGAGCAGCAAGGCGCCGCTGGAAAGGATCAAGCCGATTAATAAAATTCGGAACGGGCCCGCTTTGTCGGTCAGAAATCCGGATAAAATGTTGCCGAGCGTATTGGATAACGAATAAAGTCCGATGACGAAACCGACTACGAAGGCGCTGGAACCGACCGATTCGGCAAAAGTGCTCATGACCGGAAGCTGCGCGAACAAATCGAAGAACGAGAAAAACACGATACTGTAAACGAGAAGTGTGACGTTGATCGGCTGAACCTCGTAACGGGAACGGGCTTTCTTAAGCTGCCAGTCCAGTACAAAATTGCCTATAGGAACAAACGCCGCCGCAATCGCGGCGAGCGGCCACAACAAGCTCCATCTCACCCGCAGCGCGGCATAGAGGATAGCCAGCCCATACATAACGAATATGCCGCCGTGGATGCTGCCCATAATGGCAACGGCTTGCGGGATTTCCCATACATATTTAAGCGGCATGGCCACCGCAAGCAATAGCAGCAGCGATATGCCGTCAAGCAGTCCGGTAAATCGCAGTATGGATATTGGATGTATCTTCACGAATGATCTCCCCGATGAGCGAAATGAATTGATTTATTTATTCTAGCATCTCCTGCTCCCCGTATGTTGCAATTTGCCGGATTGACACCGAACGTTAAAAATTATAAGATGATGGCAATCACAAAATTGGCACCTGGTCCTAACTTCTGGTCCTAAACTTCAAAAAAACGTTAAATCGATTGGAGGTGCGGCACATGAATCTCATGACAGGCAAACAAATCGTCGTAATGGGGGTCGCGAATGAGAGAAGCATCGCTTGGGGAATCGCGAAGTCGCTTCACCGGGCCGGAGCCCGCTTAATCTTTACCTATCGCAAGGAACGTTCCTTGGGGAAACTATCGAAGCTTCTGGAGGAGGAAGGCATCGAGCCTTTGCTGACCGTAAGCTGCGATGTGTCCGATGACGAAAGCGTCAAGAGTGCTTTCGATGAGATAGGCGAGCGTACAGGCGTCATTCATGGAGTAGCCCATTCCATCGCCTTTGCAGACAAGGACGAGCTGAAGGGCGAATATGCCGACACTTCGCGCGAAGGTTTCCTCCTTGCCCATAATGCAAGCGCCTATTCGCTGGTGGCCGTAGCGCGCGAAGCTAGGAGGTGGATGAGCGAAGGGGGCGCTATCGTCACGCAATCCTATATCGGAGCGGAACGCGTCGTTCGCAACTATAACGTGATGGGCGTGGCGAAGGCATCATTGGAAGCAAGCGTCAGATATTTGGCGGAGGATCTTGGCAAGTACGGCATTCGCATCAACGCGGTTTCCGCCGGACCGATTCGCACTTTGGCCGCTAAGGGCGTATCCGGCTTTGGCGATATTTTGTCGACACTCGAACAGAAAGCTCCGCTGCGCCGCAACGTTGATCAGGACGAAGTGGGGGACGCCACGATGTTTCTGCTTAGTCCCCTGTCCAGAGCGATTACGGGAGAAGTCCTTCATGTTGATGCCGGCTATCATGTGCTCGGGATTTAAGCGCCTGCAAGACGATCCCCATACTGAAATACAACGACCCGCCTGCTGCAAAGGCGGTTTTTGTTGTGTCGAGGTCCCTGGGAAGAATGTCGATATTAACGTTGGTGGGCACGTTGATATACATGATGAATTATCCGGCAAACGATTGGATCATTCACCGGGAACATTCGGCTACCGTCGCTGAGCTTCAGATCTACGTTCCCGCGGCATTTGGCAGCAATGCATGCTGAACGTGACGAATAACGCGGTGGAGTCGATGAGCGAGAACGGCGGATTGCTAACGGTGAGGACGCTTAGCGAAGGAGAGGTTGCGCAGGTTCTAATCCGCGACACGGGAGTGGGCATGAATCCGAAAAGGAAACCGTTTTATTTTATGCATTTAAATTAATATAAATATTAATTTAAATAAAGTTAAATTAGTAATTGAACAAATCTAACTTTTGTTGTTTAATAGTTGTAGCAGGACAAATGGCCAGAGGAGAGTGAGCGGCATGAGTTGGCAAGCGAAGATGGTAGTGGATAAGGATTTTGTTATCGGGCAGGTGGACGAACGCATCTATGGTTCGTTTATCGAGCATCTGGGCAGAGCCGTATACGGAGGCATTTATGAGCTCGGGCATCCGTCGGCCGACGAACAGGGTTTCCGTTCCGACGTGCTGGAGCTTGTCAAAGAGCTGCAAGTTCCGATCGTCCGTTATCCGGGCGGCAACTTCGTATCGGGGTATAATTGGGAGGACGGCGTAGGGCCGCTGGCGGAGAGGCCGAGAAGGCTGGAGCTGGCATGGCGGACGATCGAGCCCAATTGGATCGGCTACAACGAGTTCATGGATTGGTGCCGCAAAGCCGGCACGGATGCCATGATGGCCGTGAATTTGGGAACGCGGGGCATCGACGATGCCCGTAACCTCGTGGAATATTCGAATCATGTTTCCGGCTCCTATTGGAGCGATCTAAGGCGTTCGCATGGCTACGAAGCGCCGCATGGCGTCAAGACGTGGTGCCTTGGCAACGAGATGGACGGGCCTTGGCAGATTGGCAGCAAGACGGCGGTCGAATACGGCAGAATCGCGAACGAAGCGGGCAAAACGATGAAGTGGGTTGATCCGACGATCGAGCTGGTGGCATGCGGAAGCTCTAGCCGGACAATGGCAACCTTCCCGGAATGGGAAGCGACGGTGCTCGATCTTACGTACGACACCGTCGATTATTTGTCCATCCACCAGTACTATGGCAATCAGAAGGGCGATACCAAAAACTTCCTTGCGCAGTCGGTGGGCATGGA
>JAQSXN010000061.1 GCA_029256665.1 Paenibacillus sp. | reverse complement strand
GGCAGGAACTGATCCAGGAACGAGCGGTACTCGTCGCCAGCCGCGTCGGTGTCCCAGCCGAAAATCCGCTTGTCCTCGCCGTTTACCTTGGCCATGATTTTTGGCGCGTGCTTGGCTCCCCATTGCGTGAACAGATGGGAGAATTCGAAGTAGCCAATGCCGATTCTGTCGCACATGTCCACAAAGCGGTCGAGAAGGCCGAAGTCGAATCGGTATGAATCGGCTCCGTACTTCTCCACGGCGACCAACTGAACGGTTGGCCGTTCATGACCGATGGCGGTATCGAGCGGCGGCGTGAACAACGGCGTCAACAGCAGATTGATGCCGTGGCGAACGGCATTGCTTGCGTAGGCTTCGATTAGCCGCCAGTGCTCTTCGCCGAACACCTCGACGCCGTATTGCGTGGCGATGCAGTCGCTATGGAACCACTGCGTGTGCAGCAGCTTCTGGGGCGGCAGCTCCGCGGGAAGCACGTCCAGCTCATGCCGCGCCTCTCCAAGCTGCTTGCCGTCCTGGGTTGCAAACGAAAGAACGATCGTCCCGGAAGCGCGGCGGCCGGAGTTGCCGGCTACCCGCATCGGCGGCAGATCAACCGTCACCCAGACGGAGCGCCACTGGCCAGCCACGGCGTGAGCCCCTTCTTCGAGCGGGACGAGGATGTCCGGGTATAGGCCCGGCGTCGTCCGGAGATAGCCTTCGTCCGGGTTCGGATAGGTCGGAAGCTCCGACGGAGCGTGGCCGACCGTACGTAATTCGATATACGTCGACCATTCGGACTGAACGGCAATCCGTATGTTTTTGAGCGTCTCCTGGGAACGGTAGGCGACTTGGAACGAATAGACCTCGTTCCATAACGACGTGCCGCTATTGACCTCGGGATCTTGCAGCTCCTGGTCGATGAAGACCTTGCTAAGGGAGCTTAGGCTGCGAATTTCGAATGCGGGCGAACCATCGGGCATAATAGACAGTCTCCTTTTTTAATGTATGATGGCTTCATCTTATCAACTGCGGGCGCATGCCGACAATCCAAGAATATTAGCCTGACTATTACAATATTGACCTGTCCGTCGACAATGATCATAATGGACGCAACCAGGACAAACACGATGGAAAAAACGAAGGAGGTTGCATTCGGTGAAACAAGGCGCCTTCGCCTTTCGATATACGGAAGCCATACCACACTTATTGCTGGACACGATCGGCTGGCAATATACCGATTCGCCGAATTACGGCCACGAAGGGCACTCGCGCCTCGACCCCGGGCATGTCGTGTTCCAGTTCACGCTGAGCGGCGAGGGCCGGATCGAGCTGGACGGCCAGACGCATAGGCTGCTGCCCGGCATGGGGTTCGCCGTCAAAGTTCCGAGCCAGTTTCATTATTATTACGACGATTCCTCCAAGCGGCCCTGGGAGTTTATTTGGCTGAACGCCAAAGGGGAAGACGCGAACCGGATGTGGGACCGCCTCCACGAGCGGAAAGGTCCGATTATCTCGCTGCGCGAAGCTTCGCCGGCGCTCGATCGGTTCTGGGAGCTGTACCGGGGAGTGTCCGAGGAGCAGCTGACCGAGCCGACCGAATTGTCGGCGCGGCTATACCGCTTCATCCTTGCGCTGCTTATGCCGGACGGCGGCACGCACTCCCAGGTCCAATCGGCTTCCATCGCGGGCAAAGCGAAGCTGTTCATGAAGGAGCATGTAGCGCAGCCTTTGTCGCTGCGGGAGATCGCCGAGCATTGCGGCGTTACCGGCGAGTATTTGTGCCGGCTGTTTCGCAAACACGAAGCGATTTCGCCGCTCGAATATTTGCGCCGCCGCCGGATCGAGACGGCTGTCGCTCTGCTTCGGTCGACAAGCCTGGACGTGCGCGAAGTCGGCCGGCAGTGCGGCTTCGAAAGCGCCAGCTATTTCGGCAAGACGTTTAAGTCGTATTTGGGACTGTCGCCGAGCGAATTCCGGTCCAATAAGCAGGCGTATCCGTTCGATACGATTTTTCTGGAGTAGGCTACTCTGGCATACGAAAAGATCGTCCATCTCCCGGACAAATGGGCAGTGGACGATCTTTTGTTTTTTCAAATAATGTTCATTTGTGTTAGAATAAGAAAAAAACGATGAGGTGCGAATATGCTGCCGTTGCAGAGAAAGCAAGCGTTGATCGACTATCTGGCCGACAAAGGGGGGGCAACCATGAAAGAGATGAGCGATCGGTTCGGCGTCTCCGAGATGACCATTCGCCGCGACTTGAACGCGCTGGAGGAGGAAGAACTGATTCGCCGCTCCCACGGAGGAGCCGTCTACTTGGGGGCAAGGCCGGAAGCGGGGCAGGACGAGCCGGAAATAACGGACAAGCAAGCCAGCAATCGGGATGTCAAGGAACGATTGGCCGCGTATGCCGCGCAAACATTCGTGCGCGACGGGGACATCGTCGCGCTGGAGAACGGCACGACGGTAAGCCACATGGCCGAAGAGCTGGGGCATCTGAACGAGCTGACGCTGCTCACGAACGGCTTGGACACGCTGAACCGCTTCCGCCCCCTTGTGAACGAAGCGCGGGTGGCGATCGGATGCGGCGGGGTTCTCAGAGAAAAGTCGGGGACGTTCGTCGGACCGCTGGCCGAGGAGTTTTTCTCCCGCTACCATGCCGATACGCTGTTCCTGTCCGCGCTCGGCTACACGCCCGAGGCGGGCTTCACCGATCCGAATTTGCTGGATACGCAAGTGAAGATCGCGATGATTCGTTCGGCGAGGCAAGTCGTGATGCTTCTGGATTCTTCCAAGATAGGCAGGCGTTTTTTTGCTCCGGTAGCCGGGTTAAAAGACATTCACGCCTTTGTGACCGATCAGGGGATATCGGAGGAAAGCAGGGGGATTATCGAGGCTAGCGGCGTGGAGCTTCATATCGTGTAGAACCGTACGAAACCTAACTCGAATGAAATTTATGATCGTATATGTTCATTTATGTTAATTTGTGATAATATGATCACAACAATCATAAAGGAGCTGTATAAATCATGCCATCACGCTACAACAAAGAACCGCATATCGAGATTCGGGGGCGGGCAGACGAGGCTTGGGAGGGCTATGACGCGATCACGGCAGAGCTCGCCTCCGCAATCGGGCTGCAGGGCAAACGCAAGGCCGTCGTCGTTGTCGAATGTTATCCCGGCGTCAGGCAGGAGGAAATCATCGCGGGCTGCAGGAGGGCGTTCGGTTCGTTAACGGTCGTTAGAGCCGAAGAAGCCGCCTTGCCTCCCGAGGAGGTCGACCGCATCGTCGAGCGCTACATGACGGAGGATCGGGTCTTCGGTTATATGGCGCCGTTCCGGGTCGAGGAATTCTACGACCGGGAACGAATCGAGGGGCTCCGGGCCCAAAGCGACGCGGTTACGGAAGGCGTAGTGCTCGTCATCGGCTTCGGCGCTTCGTTGATCGTACGGGGAGACCTTGTTCTGTATGCGGATCTCGCGCGTTGGGAAATCCAGCAACGCTTCCGCTCGGGAGAACTCGGCAACTGGCGAACGGGACGCAAGGAGACCGATATATTGCGTTTGTACAAGCGCGGATTTTTCTTCGAATGGCGCATGGCGGATCGGCTCAAGAAGCAGCAACTCGGCCTTATCGATTATTATCTGGATACGAACGCCAAGGATTCGCCAACGATGGTGACCCGGGACGCTCTGTTCGACGGTCTGGCCCAAGCCGCGACCCGGCCGTTTCGTCTGGTTCCTTACTTCGATCCCGGCGTATGGGGAGGCGTATGGCTGGAAGAGCATATCGACTTGCCCAAGCGGGAGCATCCGTATGCCTGGGGATTCGACGGCGTGCCGGAGGAGAACAGCCTTTATTTCCGATACGGCCCGATTCGCGTGGAGCTGCCCGCGATCAATCTGGTGTTCTTCCGGTCGATCGACTTGCTCGGCGAGAAGGTCTACGCCAGGTTCGGCGCCGAGTTTCCGATTCGGTTCGACTTCCTGGACACGATCGGGGGGCAACCTTTAAGCCTGCAAGTGCATCCGACGACCGAATACATTCGCGAGCAATTCGGCATGACGTACACGCAGGACGAGAGTTATTACATTCTGGAAGCCTCGCCGGACGCGCGGGTCTACTTGGGGCTTCGCGACGGAATTTCGCCGGACGGCATGATGGCCGATCTTCGCAAGGCCCAGCAAGGCGGCTATTCGTTCCCGGCGGAGACGTACGTTAACGAATTCCCGGCGGAGAAGCACGACCATTTCCTCATTCCTGCCGGTACCGTACATTGCTCGGCGGCAGGGTGCATGGTGCTGGAGATTAGCGCCACGCCGTACATCTTCACCTTCAAGCTATGGGATTGGGATCGGCTCGGATTGGACGGCAAGCCGCGTCCGGTCCATCTGGATCATGGCGAGAAGGTCATCCGCTGGGATCGGACGACGGCATGGACGGAGGAGCAATTAGTTAACCGCATCGAGAAGGTCGCGGAGGGGCAAGGCTGGCATGAAGAGCGCACGGGACTGCACGAGCTTGAATTCATCGAGACGAGGCGCCACTGGTTCACGGAGCCCGTCCTGCACGAGAAGAACGGCAGCGTTCACATGCTTAACCTGATCGAAGGGGAGGAAGCGACTGTTGAAAGCCCGGATGGCTCGTTCGAGCCTTTCGTGATCCGGTATGCCGAAACCTTCATCGTGCCGGCCTCCGTCGCTTCCTATACCATTCGCCCGAGCGGGCCAAGCGAAGGCAAGACCGTGGGCACGATCAAAGCCTATGTCAGAACGTAGGAGGCATCGCGCATGAAATCTTCAGTAGTGATCGCATTTGATGTCGGAGGCACGCAGATTAAGGCGGGAGCCGTGGCGAACGGGAAAGTCGTGGCCGAGAGCGTCGGTCATTACGATTCGATGGCCGAGTTGGCGGCAGGGCCGATGATGGAACGGTTCGCGGCGATCTTTGCGGACGTGCTCGACAAATCGGGAACGGATGCTTGCGCGGACGGGCTCGGCATCGCGTTTCCCGGACCGTTCGATTACGAAGCGGGCATCAGCCGCATTAAGGGACTAGGCAAGTTCGACGCGTTGTACGGACTGTCCGTCGGAAAGCTGCTCGAGGAAGCGTTGCGCGCGGACGGACGTACGGGCGGGCGGCTGGCGCCGCGTTTCCGCATCGCGTTCGAGAACGACGCGGCGCTGTTCGGTCTCGGCGAAGCGGGTCCCGGCGGCGCCGCGGAAGGCGCGGATCGCGCGGTCTGCCTGACGATCGGAACGGGGCTTGGTTCGTGTTTCCTCGAATCCGGGCGTCTGGTGAAGAGACGGGCCGATGTTCCGGACGAGGGCTGGCTGTACACCGTGCCGTACGAGGACGGGATCGCGGACGACTTTATCTCCCGGAGGGGCGTGCTCCGGCTCGCCGCGCGGTACGGCTTCGATGGCGCCGACGCGGACGTACGGGATCTCGCCGCGCTTGCGGATGCCGGGAACGACGCGGCGCTTCGCTTGTTCGAGCATTTCGGCAACCGAATGGCGAGCATTCTGCTCCCGCCGCTGCTGCGGTTCCGGCCAGACCTTGTCGTGCTTGGCGGCCAAATCTCCAAGAGCGCCCATCTGTTCGCGCCGGCTTTTCGGAACGCGCTCGCGCAAGCCGCGCCGCAAGCGGAGGTTGCGGTGAGCCGCGATACATTGGCCAGCACGCTGCTTGGCGTGCACGGGTTTATGACCGGCCGCGCGGATAACGAAAAAATGTGATACGAATCGCAAAAATGTGACCTTTCGATTGAATCCCGCCGGAGCTATACTGATCGCAGTGCAGGATAGACTATCTTGGTTAGGAGAGAGCGCTTATGCAAAACGGAACGAAAAAGTGGAAAATATATGTTGTTCACCATTCCCACACGGATATCGGATATACGGAAAGACAGGAAAAAATCGAGCAATACCATGTGGATTTTATCCGGCAGGCGATTGATATCTGCGAAGCTTCCCATACCGCCGAGCATCCCGAGTGGAAAGGTTTTAAGTGGACTTGCGAAACGTTCTGGGCGGTCGAGAAGTTTCTGGAGGAAGCCGACGAGGACGAGAAAGAGCGTTTCGTACAGGCCTTGCGCAGAGGCGATATCGAGCTGTCGGGCACCTATTTGAACATGACGGAGCTGATCGGCTACGAGCTTCTCGCCGAGATGGTCGCCAAAGCCGGGAAGTTCGCCGAGCCGCTCGGCTTGCGGGTCAGGTCGGCGATGACGGCGGACATTAACGGCTATAGCTGGGGATACGCGCAAGCGATGGCGGACGCGGGAATCGAGCATTTGCTAAGCTGCATTCATACGCATCACGGGATGTTCGCGATCGGCCGCAAGCAGTTCCCGTTCTACTGGGAGACGCCGAAGGGCAATCGCTTGCTCGTGTGGAGCGGCGAGCATTATATGATGGGCAACGACCTCGGCATCAATCCCGACGGCACGCTCTCTTACACGGTTCGGGACGAAACGCCGATCTGGGGGATCGCCGAAGACCACTGGAAGATCGCAGAGACGAGAATCACCCGGTATTTGGCTCAATTGGAAAAGGAAAACTATCCGTATGACTTCGCATTGGTCAACGTCATGGGACTGCTGCGCGACAACGCCGCTCCGAACGGTCGCGTCATGAGTTTCATCCAGGAGTGGAACGCCAAACACGGCGACAAAATCGAGATCGAAATGACCACGCTGAACCGTTACTTCGATATGCTCAAGCAACAAGACGTCGAGATCCCGGTATACAGGGGCGATTGGCCGGACTGGTGGTCCGACGGCGTGGCCTCCACGGCCATGCATACGCAAATTTTCCGCAACGCGCAGCGGGCGCTGTCCGTCGTCAAGCGGCTGGATCCCGATAACCGAAGCGTCAAAACGGAAGAGATGGATGAAGCGGGCAAGCAATTGATCATGTATGCCGAGCATACTTGGGGCTATCATTCCTCGATCTCCGAGCCATGGCATCCCATGGTGCAAGAGTTAGGAGTTAGAAAAGAGGCGTATGCGGCGAACGCGAGCCGGCTTGTCCAGCGTTCGCTCGACAAAGTGCTAAGGGATCGCGGAGACGTGCTGTTAAGGGCGAATCGCGATTTTACTTACAAGGTCGTCAATTCTTTCGACTACGAGGTGGAGGACTTGGCATTCTTCTATCTGGAAGAGCAATGGGAGGCCGATTACTTTAGAAACGGCATGGAAGTGGTGGACGAACAGACCGGCGAAGCGGTGCCTCATCAGCAGGAGAAGGTGAGCAGAGGCTATCAGATCGCCATTATGGCAAAGCTGGGAGCAAGGGAAGAGAAGCGCTACGTCATTCGGGGCGCATCGGCCCAAGCCGCGGCGCGAACGACCAGCAGCACGCGCCTGATCGGCGCCGATCGCATCCATGACATTCGGGACTTCCTACCGCTTGCGAAGAACGAAGACCAAGTGATCATGACGGAAAACGGAATCGAATCGCCTTACGTGCGGATCGATTGGCAGAAGGGAGCGGGGATCGTCTCCTGGGTGGACAAACGGACGGGCAAGGAACTGATCGATCCGAATCAGGCGCACGGAGCGTTCACGCCGGTCTACGAAGTGACGGAAGGCGATCATGGCGACCAAATGACCGTCAGAAGAATTATGGGAAGAAACCGCAAAGGGATGAACGTTCAGCGATTCGCGGGCACGTTGTCCGGCGTCAAATCGATTACGAACGGCCCGCTATACGCCATCGCGGAGCTGCTCTACGAAGTCGAAGGAATGAGCCACTACTCGCTGTTCCTGAAGGTGTACAAGAATCAGCCGAGAACCGACGTATCCGTTCGCATGCACAAGACCAGCGTCTGGGAGCCGGAAAACGTTTATGTGTCCTTGCCTTTCGTTCGGGAGGACGGCGGCGAGCTCTGGTTCGAAAAAGCGGGAGCGCCCGTTCGGCCCGGGGTTGATCAAATTCCTGGCACGTTGACGGACTTCTACTGCATTCAGGAAGGTCTCGCGGTCGTCGGACCATCCTCTGGACTGGCCATCGCTACGCCGGATACTCCGCTGATGCAGACGGGTCCGTTGGAATTCGGAGAGCGAAGGGTTCATGGGCAAGCGAAGGATGACGAATCCTCTTCCTTGTACGCGTGGGTGCTGACGAACTATTGGGAAACGAACTTCAAGGCAACGTTGGGCGGATTCTACGAGTTCCGCTATACGCTGCAATGGGGCGAGGGGCTGAGCAAGGTCGAGAACGCCGTTCGCGCCAACCATAGCGTGAACGCGGGTACGGTCTCATTTAGAAGCATATAATTCGGGTTCGCATAAGAAGGGCGCTATCTCTCGGCGAGAGAAGCCCTTTTTGTGCTTTATGTAGACCGGGAAGGAGCGCACAGATGCGACGCATTCTAATCGTCGACGACGAACGAATCGAAAGAGAAGGCATACGGAATTTAATTCGGAATTGCAAGCAGGAATTGGAAACCATGACGGCCGAGAACGGGGAGAAGGCGCTTGAGATCATCCGAAGCGAGCCGGTGGATATCGTGCTGACGGATATCAAGATGCCGTTTATGGACGGTCTGGAGTTGTCGGAAAAGATCAGGGAAGAGCAGCCCGACATCGAAATTATCATTTACAGCGCGTTCAACGAATTCGAATATGCCAGGCGAGCCCTCCGCACGAATGTCGCGAATTACTTGCTTAAGCCGCTTCAGGTGCCGGAGTTTCTCGATGCGATTCGCCTTGCGATCGAGGCTTGCGAGGAGAAGGAGGCGGGCAAAATCCGGGAGCAGGAACTTCTCGAGGGCTACGAGCGGGGAGTCGCGTACGAGCGGGAGAAGATGCTGCTTGACGCGATTTACGGAACGAGGGCCGGCAGGCTTCCCGCGTCTTCCCTTGAACCGGGTGCCCCTGAAGCGTCGGAATACATCCATCTGCTGCTCGCGGATTGCCCGAATCCGTTTTTCGACATTCATAACGACGATTTTCTCAAGATGCTGGGGGAAAGCGTGTCTTTTGCGTTCGATTATTTGAACGTGAACGAAAATCAAAGCCTTTTGTTCGTCCGGAACGAGGAACCCCTGTCCAGGGAAACGCTCAGATCGCTTGCCGAAACGATCGCCTTCGGCACGGCAGAGCGCTACGGGCAGCAGGTGAGCCTGATTGTCGGTCCGGCCTCGAGCGGATGGGATCGCGTGCATGAAGCCTACGCAACGATCGAGCGGTTGCAGGAATTCAAATTTTTTATGGATGACCGGGCGATTTTATTCGCGGAAGAGCGGTTTGCGGAGGAGCAGTTCGCGGAAGAGCCCTTTAATGAAGGGGAGTTAAACGCGATCGTGGAGAAACTCCACCAATGCCTCGATTACAACGACGTGCAGGGCGCCAAATACGGGATCGAGCTGTTGTTTTCCTATCTGAAGACGAAAGGGCATTTTTCCTCCCTGTACACCAAATTTTTGTGCTCGGAGATTATGTCCAAGGTTCTCGATAAGGAGCACAAGAAACGGTTGTCCGCCGTCAACGAATATTTGGACAAAATATCCAAGTGCGCTTCGCTGCACGACTTGAAGGACTTAATGTTCGCCATCATCGATATCGTCGAAGCCAGCTCCGGCTCCTCGGCCAAAGCCGAATCCGCCAACAAGATCATCGAGCAGATCAAGCAGCTGATCGAGGAAAACTACGAGCAGGATCTGTCCCTGGAAGGCATCGCGCAGAAGGTGTATTTGACGCCCAGCTACTTGAGCTACCTCTTCAAGAAAGAAACCGGACAAAGTCTGATCCGCTATATTACGCAGGTCCGAATGGACAAAGCCGTCGAGCTTCTGAGGGATACGAACATCAAGATCGTGGATATCTGCCAAATGCTAGGGTATAGGAGCTCCAACTATTTCATTCAGTCCTTTCGGCAGCACTACGGCGTTACCCCGGCGAAGTATAGGGAAGCAACATCGTAAAAATTCTGTTCAAATCATAAATATGTGTGATAGAAGGCGTTTACATCCCGCTGATATGATTAGGAGGTAAACAAGTTCATTAACTGGAGGATGGGGCATGAACACAAAAAAATGGGTCATAATGCTTTGCTCGACGCTGCTGCTGGGCATGACGGCGTGCAGTAACGGGAACGGCGGATCGACGGAGGAGCCGAGCGCTACGCAGAAGCCAGCAGATTCGAACGCGGGCTCCGCCGAAGACGGTCCGTTCGGCAAGTACGACGATACCGTAACGATCACGCTCGGACGCCAAGGCGTATCCGGCAACAACCTGCCAGCGGGAGACACGTTGGAGAACAACCAGTATTTGAAATACGTGGAGGACCGTCTCAACGTCAAGATCAAATACGATTTCTCGGTCGAGGATCTGGACGCCTACAATCAGAAGGTGACGCTGGCAATCGCAAGCAACAGCATCCCCGACGTCATGATCGTCGACGAGCAGCAGTTCCAAAGGATGGCCAAAGCGGATATGCTGGCGGATCTGACGGACGTTTACGACCAATACGCGTCGCCTTTGATCAAGGAATATTACGACTCGTATACGGACGATCGCGTGCTGAATACCGGAAGAATCGACGGCAAGCTGTACGCGCTGCCCAATACGAACATCGACGGCAATTTCCAATTGCTGTGGCTTCGCCAAGACTGGCTTCAGAAATTGAGCCTAGAGCTGCCGAAGACGATGGATGACGTGAAAACGATCATTCAAGCTTTCGTCGAGAAGGATCCGGACGGCAACGGCAAGCCGGATACCATCGGATTGCTGGGCGACACCTCGGTCGTCGGCGACGGCGGATTCTTCACCTTCGATCCGATCTTCAACGTGCATCATTCCTATCCGAAGAACTGGTTCAAGGACGAGGGCGGCAATGTCGTATACGGCTCGACCACGCCGGAGACGAAACAGGCGCTCGGCGTATTGCGGGACATGTATGCCGCGGGGCTGATCGACAAGGAGTTTCTGACGCGGAAGTGGGAAGACAACGCCGGTCTCGTATCGAGCGGCCGCGCGGGCGTTCTGTTCGCGCCGTGGTTCGCCGGCTGGGCAATGTCCGACGCGGTCAAAGCGAATCCGGAGGCGGACTGGGTGCCGCTGGCGGTGCCGCTCGATGGCGAGGGCAACCGGAACATCGTGCCGTCCGTTCCTTCCGGCTCGTTCCTCGTCGTGAAGAAGCAGGCCAAAAATCCGGAAGCCGTTCTAAAAATATTGAATGTGGAATACGAAGGCATCCGCTTGATCGATCCCGCCGCCCAAGAGCTTTACAAAGGCATTGGCGTAGGTTGGCTGAACTACCCGCTGAACTTGCAATTGGACTTCCAGGATTCGTTGGCGAGAGACGTTCCGGTCTTCGACAAAGTCTTGCAAGACAATGACAAAACGGATTTGCCG